>JBCDHF010000615.1:0-1503 GCA_038750375.1 Cyanobacteria bacterium P01_H01_bin.15 | reverse complement strand
GTAAATACAAAAGATCTCATCACTTTTCCTTTTTTACCGATATATAGAGAAATTGGGTTCTTGTACCAAGCAGATTACTTCATCGAGTGATATGCTCAGCAAACGATCATGCTGCTTCAGCTAACCTATTATTGCATAATTCTTAGCCCATTTATAACTCTCAAAATATTCGAGCCGCGTATTTACAACTCGGCGTTAACTGACCAGGCTTGCAAGATCAAATCCGTGTCTTGGTAGAGCAAATTTAAACTTCGAACTTAAGATACAAAACTAAGCATTCCCTGTTTGTGGGAACACGGTAGCGTTGCTCGAAGGGCCTTTCAAAATCAGCTCGATTCCAGGTTTGAGCAGGTCTAGGTTAGCAAGTGTAAAAGCTTCTGCAACATCATGCGCTGCTCGATTAACTTCTGATTGAGGCCCACCGCAAAGCAACCAGCTCATATGGGAAGAACAGAGATCTCCGTCATCATTCTGTGCCGCGGCTAAAATCGCAACGATGCTTAATTCATCAGAGGTAACATCGAAACTTGGCATTGGCGAAAGATCGATATTGCGTTTGCCTGAACGCATAATTGCTTGCGTTAAGATGGATAGACGTTCAACGCCGATGTTACCGTATGGTCCCATTGCTTCTTGAAACCCTGCTCGTAGCGCAGGGCATTGAGTATGGTTGAAAGCGGCAGCGCGAAATCCCCATAAGGCAACACTGGCTCCCATGCCGATATCTGGAATGCGAATAGCAGGGTATGGCGACGTCATTTTTCGTTATCCTTTTCGATGTGTTCAGGATGGGCTGACCTATAGGTTTGGCCGCACCCTGGAAGGCCGAAGAAACGAATCAAAATGGATACGTCGAGTTATTGTCACGCTATAAACTCAGCTTGATTTAGTTGCTTCTGGCTTAACTCGTGGATACTCAATAAGCGATCAGCGCAGGCACCTGTCTTTTCTAAAAATGAAAGAACGATATCTCGGCTGCGTTCAATTTGCGCTGCATAGATGTGACGTGCCGCAGAGGGTATATCAACACGCTTGGACTGGGCACAGATTTTCAGGAATAAAAGCTCAAGCAGCAGCTCAGCATCGCCAATTGGACCCATACGGATGAATACTTCTGCAAGATTTCGATGAGTTTCGATGAACGCATTAAGGGCACATTGCAGATCAATCTGCCCATTATGCGCAATATTCAGAAGGGATTGAGAAATAAGCTTTGCACGATGATAAGCGACTTTGGCCGTTTCAAAATCACCTTCACTAAAAGCTCTATGTCCAGAGCTGGTCTCATAACGCCACTCTGCGAACGAAACACCCGGAGAATGGCCGTTGGGTACAGGAAGTTCTTCGTCATCACTATAAGGCACTGAAATTGCTTGATTTTTCACGATAATTCCCTTGGGTTCAGGATGGTGGAGTTTTTCAGTGATACATTTCTCTACAAAAATAATTACGATATTGCAAATAATTCTTACTTGCATTCGTAAAAAGTATTCCATAGCTAAT
>JBCDHF010000614.1:0-1565 GCA_038750375.1 Cyanobacteria bacterium P01_H01_bin.15 | reverse complement strand
GGAAAAAATAAGTATTCTGGAATCTTGTGAAAAGGACCCAGAAACGCAATATGAACCAATAGCACACCATCGGCATGCGCATAGAAGCCCATAACGTCAGTTTTTTTTAGCGCTGCTGAGCGAATTAATCCATACACTTGATAGCAACGGTGGTCGCCAAATTTTTTGTCCCCAAACATCAATCCAAACAGCCGCTGATGCGGCTTGCCGGAATCTGTATTTAGCTCAATATCGTATTTCCCCCTGGCTGGGCACTCCGTATCCGAAATTACATTTGCCATACCATGGCTTAAAACAATAGAGAAATCTTGATCAAGCGCTTCAACACACTTTTCAATTAGATCGGGTGCCATCAAATCATCGTGGGCAGCCCACTTAAAGTATTCTCCCGTAGAGAGCTCAAAAACACGATTATGATTCCAGGCGGGGCCAAGATTCTCCTCATTGCGAACATAGCGAATTCGAGCGTCTTTAGCTGCGTACACCCGACAAATCTCTTCAGTTCTATCTGTTGAGACATTGTCTGCAATGATCAGCTCAAAGTCAGCAAAGGTTTGAGCCAGAATGGCATCCAAGGTTTCTTCCAAATACTTCTCACCGTTGTAAACGGGCAGGCCAATGCTGACACGAACGGGAGAGGTGAATGTCATGGGAACAACAACCAATATAGAGGTATAAAATATTACGGCAGCGACTTCACGATGGTGATTTCACGATAGTGGCTTCACGGTGGCGACTTCCCTGCCCAAATCGTATGTCGAAATTAAGTTTTAATCAAAAAAAGTTGAATAACCTTTACGAGGTAACGATGTTCTCTATTGGCATAAACTGTTTTGCTACGGTTTCTCACTGTCTAGCGACTGTCTTAGCTACAGTGCTGAGCAGTCAAATTTCGGGGAACAAACCCTATCAGGGTCTCCGGGAATTTGTCTGTAGCAATTAGAAAGCCTTGGTCATCCAATCGGGCAATGCCTTCCCAATTTCGCCCTGCGCCAATTAGCTCTAGTTGGATAGGAGCCGTATCGGTAAGGGCAATGCCTTGAGCACTGTAGGTAAATTCGACAAGTCGCTCAACTGTGGGCTGCTGGCGATGGGTGCGGCCTCTGCCATAGCGAACGACCAGTGGATCTCGAGTGGGCAGCAAATCGCGATCGCCTTCGTAGAAGTAGTTGATTGCCCAAAAGCGATCGCACCCATCCAGCTGTGTAGCATCCGTAATCCGGTACTCAATCGTTGGGAACGACACTGACGGCAATGAACCCAAGTCAAAGTCGAAAGCGTGCATTTGCGGCGCCGGGTTTACCTGTGCGCCACTAACTTCGTAAATAGAGATAAGTCTATCTTCGGTTAGCAGCAACGCTTCATCTGCTTTATTCGGCGAAGAGGATTGTGCTGGGCTAATGGCCAAATTATCTAAGTCGATGACTAGTACTAGACCTATCTGATTATGACAGGCTAGGAGCTGGATAGAGGTTAGCGAGTTTGGTTCGAGCATCTTCAACCTTGAATAGCCAGTTGACGGTAGCGCCCTCCGAATTGCGTTGCTCTTCCCATGCAGTCACCTC
>JBCDHF010000613.1:0-1577 GCA_038750375.1 Cyanobacteria bacterium P01_H01_bin.15 | reverse complement strand
GTGTGGGATTCATTCGAGATGACCTATCTTAAAACAACGAGGGAATTAGGCATTGTTTCTTCCTCTCGCGTACCAGTAAAGCCCTCAAGATTTCCCTGGCTCGCAACATTAATTATACCGTCTTCTGCCCACTTAGAAGCTCTTTGGTTGGCAGATTTTGAGCAATGTTTGGCTCAGACATTCATCCAGAAGAACGAACTCAATTAAGAAATTTCTTGGAAATTCTAAGACAAATGGGCAACCAAAATAAGATGGTCAGTTTAACGTGCTTTAAAAGTTTATCTGAATTAGTTATCGAGGAAGCAAATAAAAAGGCTTTTGTTGCTATTAGAGAAGGGAGAGAACCTGAATATTTGGATGAGGGAGAGGAATATATGCCGGAAATTCCCTTCAGTTGTCAGGCAATAGTCAAAGGAAAACCACGCAGTCTCTTGATCAAAGCGAAAACATCAAGAGGCAAATCAGGGGAATTGACAGTCTCTTACGACATTGATACTGGATCTGGGTTTGGGATCAATGATCAAGATATCAAAGAGTGGACGAACGTTGTATCCCAAGAACTGGGAATACGAGTTCTTAAGTGGATAGAATCCCAGTCGACGTCGATCGAAGACCATTAGGAACAGCGAGAAGATTCTATGGAAATTAAACTTATTACGGGCTTCGCCGTAATCACTAAATATCCAGATGCCAGTGCAGCTCTTTATCAGGGCACACTTGCCTTACCTCTGAAGACCCAAGAGGGATATTGCTACATGGATAAATTCCCTGGCGCTAATCATTTTGGGATCTGGCCCCTAAAAATGGCGGCTCAGTCTTGCTTTGGACAAGATGAATGGCCAGAATCGATTCCTGTCCCAACCGCAACTATTGAGTTTGAGCTAACTGACTCTGATGCATTAGAGTCCGCAGTACTAGAAATGAAAGCCACGGGGCAAGACTTTATACATGAGCCTAGAACAGAACCATGGGGGCAAATGGTCGCCCGATTTATTAGTCCTGAAGGATTACTGATCGGTTTGACCTATACTCCTTGGCTGAAAGAAAGAACGGAGTAAAAATTGTCTCGGTCACCCGCTTCTAGTCCCTTGCTCACTTGTGAGCTTATTCTGTAATCAAGCAGAGTGTAGCGTTTTTGCGCTTGGGTTTGACGAATTGCTAACCCAATGGCTTTTTGAGGACCCAATAGGATTGCCAATTTCTTAGCCCTAGTTAAGGCAGTATACAGTAGATTTCGATTCAGCATTAGAAAGTGCTGCATGAACAACGGTAATAAAATAACTGGATATTCCGACCCTTGACTTTTATGGATCGTCACCGCCCAAGCCAACGCAATCTCATTTAAATCAGCGCTGTCATAAATAACAGTCCTGTTGTCGAAGCGTACAGATATCTTCTTCTCTTCGAGATCGATCTCGGAAATCATGCCCATATCTCCATTAAAAACCTCACGCTCATAATCATTGACTTTTTGGAGTACGCGGTCGCCGACACGAAAAATGCTGTCGCCACGGTTAATTTCTGGCTTATTCTCAACAGGCGGGTTGATTAGCGCTTGCAGCACTTTATTCAGATTG
>JBCDHF010000612.1:0-1607 GCA_038750375.1 Cyanobacteria bacterium P01_H01_bin.15 | reverse complement strand
CAGCTCCAATCGCAGCTGATGGAGTTTGACCCAGCCACCCGCGATCGCTTCGTTGCTGGAGCCCTGATTCCCCAATGCTGGTATTTGCAGGCTCAACGCCTGCGGCGCTGGTTTCAAGCTCAGGTAAAAGCAGTTTTTGAACAAGTCGATATTTTGATTGCGCCCACGACTCCCTGCGTCGCGCCGTTTCTAGATCAGGAAACGATGCTGCTCGAAGGGCAGTCGGTGCTGATGCGGCCCCATCTAGGACTTTATACGCAACCACTGTCGTTTATCGGTCTGCCGGGGCTGTCAGTGCCGGTGACACAATCGGGCAAGCTACCAATTGGCATCCAGATTATTGCCGCACCCTATCGAGAAGCCCAGATTTTAAGCGTCGCTCGTTGGTTGGAACGCCAAAACGTTATCGCTTCCCATCCGTACACTCCATAATTGCCCCTGCTAAGATTTTTTGACCTTTTGCAAATCTTTGCTTTCATGAGTCTCCTTAAACATTAAGAGACTCGTGCATAGACATTTCCATGAATCGCCAAACTGGGTGAGTTAACTTTCCGACTAAGTCCTCTAACTCTTTAATGTTAGTAGTTTTATGACTTGTCGAAATTCTCAATTTTATCGATTGGTCGCCTCTAGCTACAAAATTATAATGAGGCATATTACCTCACCCCTTTTGAAGCTGTGCTTTACGATTTACTTGACCAGATCAATCGGGTTTTTGACCCCATTAAGTCGTTCTTACCCTTCTTCAATTATCTCTTTTTGATTTTGGGTATTCTCTTCGGGTTGCTCTTGTCCCTCAAGATAACGACCGAGGGTTTTGAGCAGCTCAGGCTGACTGCCTTCGCGCCATCTTACCACCCCTATCGCCAGGGCCGATTTGCTACTCATGGTGTCGCTCATGCCACTGACTCATCTCAAATACAGACCGCACCCCTCAGCCAAAGCCTTTGCATCGCCTACCAATTTTCCATCGTAAGATTTTTACGCTACAAAAATAGAAAGACTATTCTTCACACAGAACAGCAAGGCCAACAGAATCTTAGCGTGCATACGACACGAGGTACCGTAAGGGTTAACTCATGCAAAATAGAGTTCAACACCATTCATTGTGAAGATAAGCAAGACAGGCCCAATGAATTTTCAAACCAGTGGTCGCATCAGCTCGTTGCCGAGAAAAAGGCGCTTTCCGATACTATTTGGGATGCTGTGTTTTTGCACCATCATTCCCTCAGGCTGAAAGAATCTGTTCTTCGAGAAGGAGACAAAGTCTATATCTTTGGTCGTCAAGCATGGGTCAATCAACAGCGGATATTTAAAGACGTCATCGTTACCGATAAACCTGATTATATAGTTGTCCTAAATGCCGCTGAAAATTTTGTAATTGGCGCGTTTATGCTCTGCGTTATGGCGTACGGTGTTTATCAAGCAGCATTAAGCCTCTTGCAAAATTGATTATGTATTAAGGTAAAAATATTACTTAGGATCTCAGTTTAGGTTCAGTTCATGGGTGCAGCTCACGTTCGGAACTTCCGACTTTTACATTGAGAATAAATCCAGGCTAAGAGGTGGTTTACAAACTCTGTGAACATCAGTGATATCAAAAGCTT
>JBCDHF010000611.1:0-1629 GCA_038750375.1 Cyanobacteria bacterium P01_H01_bin.15 | reverse complement strand
GGCCAACCAAACCACGAATCCAGCCCCTTCGACTAGAATTTTTGCCGTGAGCGCCGCCAGCAAGAAGACGGCGAAAAACAACAAAATCAAATATCGATGTAATCTCCATGCATGTTATCTTCGAGCATTTGGCTCTGTTCACTTACTTCTGTCTCAATGGCTTCTGCTGAAACGCGCGTCATGTATCTTTGATTATGATTGAAATAAAAACATCTGACGCAACGAATGTTTTTCCCAAGCAGAAGCCCATATTCATCGTTTCACTTTGTCATACAAAAAAACTCAAATAAGTTGGCTGGCTTTAATCAATTTGGTGCAGACAAATAACCCGTTTCTTCTAAAAAGGCTTTAAGCGCTTTCGGAAAAGATTCATAGGTGATAGTCTCTCCTTTGCACTCCCCTTGGTCGTCATAGCCGCCGACACAATTGGTGAGTCCCCAATCAGAATCGCGGTCATAGCGGGTCTTTACGATCTCCATCCCGCTTTCGAACTCGCCGAGTAGCGCTTTTGTCCCGGCATAGCCCGCAAGGATGCCGTTGATTTCTGCTTGTCGTGGCTCCAATTCTTGGATAACGTTCCACATTCCCTTTGCTTGTTCACGATGTAAAGCTTGAAAACGAGGATCTTTACTAAGGTCTTCAATGCGATCACCTTTGAGACTCAGAATTTGAGTAGGCGGATAGCTGCCGACATAGGAGCTGTATTTATAGAGAAAACGATTATCGCTGGTGACGAATTCGTAAACTTGGTCCTGATCAATATCTACAACAGAGTGGGGCACACCATCGAAAAAGCCAATCTCCACCAATGTCCATTCAGTTCCGTCAGGATTGCTGGTTAAAACTTTCGCGTCATTACAGCAGTGAGCACCGCCCGTGAAAGTGGAGTAAAGGACTTCAGGATAAGGGTTACTCGGGTCCATTTCCGCGATTTGGACAAAGGTCGAGAGCATTAATTGCTCGTCGCCAACGAGTTGGAATACAGGTTTATCATCTACAGAGATTCCCAACTCAGCAGTATAGGTCGTAAAGCTCCCGTTTTCAGAAGTCCCCTCCTTATGGGCAACTGTGACCCTTAGCGGACCTTCATTCAGTTCACCACTGGTTTCCGTATCGCCGGGACCGTATTGCAGGGTTTTAAGTTCGTTAAATTCTTGAGCGATTGCAGAAAGCCCCAAAACTGAGAGAGAGAAAAAGAACGCAGGGAATAACCGTTTCATCGTTGGCGAGCGACCAGCAGACTGACTGGTGAATGAACTATCCCCTATTAGACTCTGCCCATCCCCAAAACGATTAGTTTTTCGCCACGAATGGGCTAGACCGTAATCTTTATTCATGATCTGGGACTGCCAGTTTGGACTTCTTGAGGGAGCTGAACTGTTTTATTCGAACGTTAGTGCTCGCAAATTCCCAGAAATCATTTTTTAGCTTATACAAAGCGCTCTAAAACCTGAGCGGTGGCTTGGCCTGTTCGCTGCCAGCTAAATTGGCTCGCTCGGGCTCGACTGCGATCGCATAATGCCTGCCTGAAAGAGTCATCCCGATAAATCTGCTCCATCTGTTGCGCAAATCCCTTCAAATCGTCGGGGTCTAGCAAAATTCCGGCATCGCCCATAACTTCAGGGACGG
>JBCDHF010000610.1:0-1630 GCA_038750375.1 Cyanobacteria bacterium P01_H01_bin.15 | reverse complement strand
GGGACGGGTCTGAATTTAACTCGTGCGAATCATGTGTTTCATGTGGATCGTTGGTGGAATCCCGCGGTGGAAAATCAAGCCACAGACCGAGCGTTCCGAATTGGGCAAAAACGCAATGTACAAGTCCATAAGTTTGTCTGCAGCGGTACCCTGGAAGAGAAAATTAGTGCGTTAATTGAAAGTAAACAACAACTTGCGGAACAAACCGTTGATGCGGGAGAACAATGGCTGACTGAACTAGATACCGATCAACTGCGTGAATTGTTGTTGTTAGAGCGTGATGCTGTTATTGGTGAATAACAATAATATTCTTTGTTGGCTACATTCGTAAGTATGAGGACAAAATCTTGAGACTGTACAGAGTTTTTTCCCCCTTACTCTAAAGATCCTGTCTAGATAGCGATCACAACTCTCAAGAAAGGGGATAATTGCGGCTCAGAAAGCATCGGGATTAAGCCGCTCAATATGGCTTGAGTTCCAAGCAATCGGGCAAAGACCGTCACTACTCCTCAGTTCTGAGTTCGGGTATATTTATGTTTGATTAATATTCTCGCCTGCGGAGACCGCTCATGACGCTGCCGAACTTTATTATCTTTGGAGTGCAAAAATCTGGGACAACGTCAGTCTACAAATACCTTAGCCAACATCCGCAGGTCTACGTCAGCCCCACGAAAGAAACCAACTTTCTCTGCACCGATTGGGAGCGCAATCCCCTTACCGTTGTTAACAAAAACTCTGACCGCTCTGAACGGAAGAAAATCAGAACATTCGAGGACTATACAGCTCTATTTGACGGAGTTACCGATGAAATCGCCATTGGAGAGGCCTCGCCCAACTACCTATTCCACTACGAAACATCAGTTCCTCAAATCAAGAAATATGTCCCGGACGTCAAACTCATTGCAATTTTGCGCAATCCAGTGGATCGCGCTTATTCCGACTATCTCATGATGGTGCGGGAAGGCCGCGAAACCAAAGCCATATCCGAACAGCTTGCTGGCGAGACGATCAGCTCGTTTACGATTAAAAAAGGACTTTATTTTGAAGCCTTGCAGCACTTTTATGCAAACTTCGACTCGGCAAGAATCAAGATCTTCCTATTCGATGAGCTTCGCCAAGACTCGACCAAACTCATGCAAGAACTGTATGAATTTCTGAACGTTGATTCCACGTTTGTGCCCGATACAGAAAGGGTCTTTCAAAAAGCGCAAGTGCCTAAAAATCAAGCCCTTAATAAACTCTTGCAAACACCGAACCCACTACGCTCATCGTTTGCGGGGCTACTCCAAGGGGTGCTCCCCGTAAAAACTCGCCAAAACCTACGGAAAAGCTTGGTCAATCTGAATATGGGCAGTAAAAGTAAACCAAAACTTTCTGACAGCGATCGTAGTCAATTATTTGAAATTTATCGCCACGATATCCTCAAACTCCAAGATTTAATTCAGAGAGATTTATCGGTTTGGCTAAATGAATAAGCTTAATTTGAAATCTACTGAGCTAAATCGACAAATCTCGTATACCAGTCGCCAACCTTATAAGGTGAGGCGGCTTGCCAGAACGCTCTAGAATTAGGCAACTTAAAATCAGAAGTGTCCTAAGCGATCTGGCGAGGGCTATCAATATTCACCGG
>JBCDHF010000609.1:0-1671 GCA_038750375.1 Cyanobacteria bacterium P01_H01_bin.15 | reverse complement strand
TTTTTGGGCAGCAGAGGTGGCACTTGCTATCAGAGAAGCCTTCCCTGAAAAACAGTTTGAGATGCGGGTGCGGAATTTCATCTATTCCTACATCATGCCCTGGAAGCAGTTGCTCAGAGACTCGCTCACGCCCTTGAAACAAGGCTTTAACCTGGGCTGGGAGGTAGGAGATCTGGAATATACAGCTTATGGTGTTAATCACTATGTTCAGTTTCTCTATTTTTCTGGGGGGCATTTAGGAACGCTCAATAAACAACTGTCGGATTTTGCGGAATAGCCTTGTAGTTCCATTTGGGTAAGAACTCATCGGCAACGATTTTTAGATTTCGCTTGATTTCGTCAGTGGCATTACGGCCTGCCAAATACTTTCGATGAATCACATTAACAGTCGTCTTCAATCCTGTGGAGGTGGACGCTTTGCGCATCAAGTCAACCACAGTCTCAATCGAGTCGAACAACATACCCGCACAAGCCCGACCAACATGAGGAAAGAATCGCCTCTCAATGGGATTGTACTTCGAGCAATAGCTGGGATAATGAGCGATGCGAATTTCGATGCCAATCTGGTCAGCCAACCGCTGTAAATCGTACTTAAAAATGTACTTATTGGCCGAATTGCTGCCCCCGCCATCGCAGAGTAAAAGAATCGAATTGGCAAGCGGATAACACTGCTTGCCAATTCGGTTCCAATACCATCGCAAACTATCACAAGCAAATTGGGTTGTATCGCGCGATATGCCGAGATTGAGGTGCCCGCGATTACGCTCAAGGTCATAAATACCGTGGGGAATGATCACACCTGTTGCCAAGGACGGAAAATCGTGGTCGAAGGCTTGAAAGGCCTGAGTGCAGCGTACTCGACCCTGTCGATAGAGCTGACCTAAAAATTCTCTGGCTTTGGTATCTACCGAAAAGCATGGATTCCCCTTGGCTCGATAGTGTTCGATGAGTTCAGCAATTCTTTGAAACTGGGCATCCCGATGGGGCGTCTGACCGCAACTGAGGCTTTTTTGAATGTGGCGTAAACGAAGCTTATGGTCTGCCATCCAACCGCGAATCGGAGTACTACTCACAGGGGTGCCCAGTTTTTTCATGCGGGCGGAAAGTTGGGTTGGTGATAGGTCTGTATAGACTATTGCCCCATCGTCTGGGTCGCCCGCGAGGCGATGTTTCAACAGACTCATCAAGTTGTGCTCATGTTTACTATTGGCGGTGATCTTTTTTTCGGCCACCCCCTTCCCGACGAACCCGACCCGGAGCTGGCTCGTGAGGGAGCGCTTTAAGATCAACAAGTCCCCTCTCTATCGTGCGACGCGAGCAACCCAGGACACCCGCTAGATATTCCATTGAGCCATGGCCTAACTGTTGGGATTGGAACGCCGCAAACCGACGCCGATCTTTTTCTGACAGCGTTTCATACAAATTCCGCATACTCGCTTCTAAGCTTGGCGATAGCTGATTACGAAATTCAAAGGCCATTTCTACTGCTCGATAACGCTTACTGCATTACAAGTCTAAAGACTTAGCCCCACAAAAGAAAACGACAATTATTTATGAGTCATTCCTTAGCAGCCCTAAACAACACCACACTCCTAACCATTGGACAAACGGACAGTAATAACACAATTACTCTCAAAGATAGTTTGAAAGGCAGTGTGGGCAACCGTCCAC
>JBCDHF010000608.1:0-1693 GCA_038750375.1 Cyanobacteria bacterium P01_H01_bin.15 | reverse complement strand
CTTCGTCAAGCCATCCGTCTTTTGGATGATGAAAAGACTAATGCGTTAAGTAGCGGCAAGATTGATGTACAAAAATTCAGAGAACTCAATGGGATTCAATTGGGGCTTGAAAATGACTTAGGTGAATTGAATGTAGCCATCGTTGAGACTACTCTTTTATCTATTACTGTAGGTGATAATTCTCCTGCTGCTAAGCTGGGAACAGCAATACAGAATTTAAAGGAGGCGCTGAAAAAAATTGAAGAATTTAGGAACGTATTAGATACGATTGCTGACGTGATTAATGGTGTCAATCAGGTGATTGGTGTGTTGGTGAGCGCAGCGTCAGTAATTGCATAAGAGTAACTATTTTCGCTCTCAAGCAACTAAAGCATGAATAGTACTCTTTCCGATTCCCGCAAAAGTACTATTCATGTATTTCAATGAGAATGAAAAAAAGTATGAGAAAGCCTGGAAACTTATTTGCCTCCTACCGATTTACAATCAACTAAAGTTTCGCCATCGCCCTAAAAACTCGAGTTCCAAATCTTAATGATTGCTAATTTTCTTCGCCTATACAGCAACCAAGGAGCCGATTAAGACATTTTTGTTGAGCCAAATTCCCTCACGGTAATCTTTCTTGCATTTAGCCGCGTCCTAATCCAGTCTTTGATTGCTATATCTTCTATATTAAAGTATCTACCCCCAAGACCTGTGTCTAAATCCGAGAGTCAACAGCGAGTAGTGGGATAATGTTAATATGCACTATGAAAGGGTGCATCCCAGTTTTGTGAATCTCTAGGGAGAGAGCAGCCCATTCAGGTAAGCGCAACGATGTCGCAATACTTGTAGCACATTGTCCTCGCGCGATTGTGAACCCGATATTTTCACTTGTTGACTAATTTGTTTGACCGTTGACTCCACCTCTCCCGAGCCAATCGATATTCCTTCCGCCCAATCATAGCTGTAATTGACGATTCGATGCTGATGTTAATATCCATATTTTCAAAAGCTCTCAACACCCAACCCTTTAACTGTTTCCAGTAATTCCAGCGCTCGGACTGCCTTTCATCTCCAGAAAGATTCTTCGACGGTTTTCAGCGTCGATGTTGACTTTTCTATTTTGTGCAAATTCTCCACGAAGTGGTGCCAATCCATAATCTCCCATCGTTGAATCTGCTTTCCCATCTCGGCAAATACAATCCAGACGCCATCGTGATCATCTCCTAGGCACACCAGGGGGGTGGACTACGGTCTCTCGTTTACCCAAGCCACTAGTTGCGAGTGATGACAAAGCTGTCGGAGACGTCAGGGCGTGTCATTGGCATCACGTTTCTAGTCATGAATTTGGAGCGGGGTCTCTGACAGCTATTTGACCTTTTTTGAACCTTTTTTACGGTCTGGAATGCTTGTATAGGTAGCGTTAGATCGATTTCAAAGGACATTGACCGACTTGTGGCTGATTTTTTGTCAATTGATGGATATCGCCCTTTGTCTTATATCGATTAGTTGAGCTTTTCAGATTGTCGTTACTCTTGCTTAGACGCCCCTTTTTCAGCAAGCCCTTTAAATAAGGAAATAGTGAATTATTAAATGTCAGATTGGTACGGTTGTTTAGGAGACTTGTTGGGTAGTAAGGAGGGAAAACGGCTGAAATACGTGTCAGAAAAGGCTTTTGCACTCTTCTTCGCCAAAATCCCTGTAAGCTTCTGCT
>JBCDHF010000607.1:0-1734 GCA_038750375.1 Cyanobacteria bacterium P01_H01_bin.15 | reverse complement strand
GTTTCAGACCCACAATGTTGTTTAAGCTGGCAGGTACCCGGCCCGAACCGCCGGTATCAGTTCCGATGGAAAAAGACACCAGCCCCATCGTCACCGATAGGGCCGAGCCCGAACTCGACCCGCCGGGAATATAGTCTTTAACAAAGGAGTTATGGGGCACATCATACCCGGTGCGAATGCCCACCAGCCCTGTGGCAAATTGATCCAGATTGGTTTTGCCAATCAGAATGGCCCCGGCTGCCAGCAATTTTGCGATCGCGGGATTGGTATGTTGAGCCTGGTAGGCAAAATCAGGACATCCGGCCGAAGTTGGTGTGGCGGCAATATCAATACAGTCCTTAACGCTGAAGGGAATTCCCCAGAGAGGCATCGTGGCCCGTTTTTCAGTAGAGAGTTGCTCCAGCTTCTCTGCTTGCGCTAACACCTCGTTCTGAGGCAGCAAATAGGTCCAAGTCCCCTTAATATCGAACTGCTCAATTTGCTCAAAAATCCCACTGACGACTGTTTTGGGAGTGAGCTGATTAGTTCGGTAAAGGTCCTCTAGAGCAGGAATTGATAAGGGGATCGGCGTTGAAATTGGCATCTAGCTGACCTTTCTGGAGTTATCGTACCCATTGGCAATTCTAGATTTCATATGGCCTTACAGACACAAAAGAAACTCTTATCTTTCTCGAAGGCGTTATGGGAGAGATGAGACTGTTGGGCTGACGCTGAATTTTATATGACGTTAGAAAAGCCGAATGAGGACAATGAAAAGCAGCTGGTTTAAGTAGAAAAGAATCCAGGAATCAGGAGGGCCCTGGATTCTAAATTTTGAATGTAATCTCGCTAAATAACCAGAGTTTCCTAACCTAAACGGACACTTCTTCTCTTGCAGAAATGGCTCCCAATAGCGTTATTGAGGAAGTCACCCAGCCAAAAATAGTAGAGACCATTTTTACGGATACTTGGTGAAATTCAGGTGAAAATGACGCACAGCAATCCTCCAAAAGCAAACACTCATACCCCAAGTCATTGGCGGTTCTTAGGGTCGTGTGTACACAACATTCTGTCGTGACGCCCGTGAATAACAGTTGCTTAATTCCTCGCTGACGCAAGATCAAATCTAAATCCGTTGCTATAAACGCTCCCTTTCCTGGCTTATCTAAAACAATCTCTGCCGCTAAAGGCTGCAATTCGTCCACAAAATCATGGCTCTTGGAGCCGCGCGTTAGCAATCGTCCCATCACCCCCTCACTGCCGATTTCCGCCTTTTGATGACGGGAGCGCGCCAATTTGTGGGGCGGGCAGTCGCTTAAATCTGGGCGATGCCCCTCGCGGGTATGGATAATCGTCACCGGAGTGCGTCGCAATCCGGCTAATAGCGCCTGCAAGGGCTGGATGGGTTTTTGCGTCTGGCTCACATCAAACCCCTTGCGATCGCCCCACCCACCGGGCGTGCAAAAGTCGTTTTGCATATCAATCACCATCAATGCCGTCTGTTCGAGCAGCAGCGGCAACGGATAGGGTTGGGCGGGGACGATGATGATAGGGGCATTCATTGAGACTAAGGGGCGATTTTGGCGTGGAAACTGCGGAGTCCGCTGTGAGAGGGACAAACTGTACAGGAATTAGGAAGACCCTAACTTTGGGTTATTGACTTCGGCTCTTTAATCGCGATCGCCCTGCTTAAACAATTGCTCTTCAAGCCTGCTGCACTTTGAAAAAGTCAAGCAGGAACAGGGCATAGATTTT
>JBCDHF010000606.1:0-1748 GCA_038750375.1 Cyanobacteria bacterium P01_H01_bin.15 | reverse complement strand
CTCGAAGCTAATTACTTAAAATTTATATATCCTTGATACCGTAAACGTACTAGGAGAATTCTCCCTCCGAAGAAATGCAGGCTTGCCTTATCAAAATATGAAAATTAACAGCAACGCCACAACCGATTCAAAATCCTACAGGCTCTAGTTATTGTTGCCTGTCCGAATCTCCAAGTCTGCCAAAGGGGTACCATCCCAAACATTATCCTCATAAAGAGCGTGGCAAAAGGTAACATGATCTTTTTTTGCTACTGATGAAAAATGTCGACGGGTGAGGAAAAAGTATATTCCCGGCAACACATCGCTAGGTTTCATTAAAACATCAGGTTTAGTCAGCAACTCGTGGAGTAGTTTTCGAGGAGGTATTTTTACGATATGACGATCGATTAGATAAGAGTCATATTGAGCCGCTCGCCCTGCAGGGACAAATTGAGTCTTACTGCTCAAATTCGGATTTAGTATTGACTCAGCGATCCAATCCTGGGGAGTCAAAAAGCCCCCGGCGGATAAGCGCGGATTACACTCAATCGCCATTAACCCGTCTTTCGTTTGACGGTAATCGAAACTAATAAAGCCTGTAATCTTAAATTTCTTGGCAATCTTCGATGCAATGTCAAAAGAGCCAAAATCATCAACCGATGTAAACTGGACAGCCCAGCCCCCTTGTGACGGAACTGTTGGCTTATAGGCACAGTGTACTCGGATTTTACCTTCTTGAACGATACTAAAGGAGCAGGCGTCTTCTCCCTCTACATAGGGTTGAACTAGCCAGGGATTATCAAGCGTCGGAGTACAATCATCAACAGAAAATTCACCCGTTCGCGGACCAAAATTGGTCAAGAATTCCAGCCCGCCGCGGGAAAACGCCGGTCGTGCCACATACTTTTCAAGCTTTGCGATCTGCTCACGCATTTCATTTTGACTTGAGACAATATGAGTTTCCGGAATACTGATTCCCAGCTCTCGACAAAGCTGGGCAAAGCGGTATTTACTATGAAGCTGTTCAATGACTTCAAATGGTGGCGCAAACAACTGGACCGGCAATAGCTCAGCATATCGAGAAAGAAAGAACCCTTCTTCAAAGGTGGGAACGATCAGATCGATTTGCCGTTTATTTACAATCTTTGCGACCATCTGCGTAAAGGCAACGGGTTCTTTGGACGGTGATGGCGTTTCGTGGAGGATATCCACTGAATTTGAATGCAGCCCCGGCGATAATTTCCAAGGGTCAGAAGCGTCTATCCGTGCACCAGCCGAATGAAGTGCTCTTATTACAGAGACAGATGGATTAAAACGCCCGCCCGTGACGAGAATGTTAGGTTGTGGGTTCATCATAGATAATCAGTGTGTTGAAGGTGGATGTATGAATATCAAGTGCTCACAACAGCTTTATGGCAGCCTTTTATTGTGACTATATAAATCAATGCCAGCCGTAGCGAGCCTAAATCAGAATGATTTTCTGCAAAGTTACCTATTCAAGAATAGCTTCGGTCTCTATTGTCAGGGAATCCTATGGCAAAAATCTTCAGATAAACCATGAAAAAATGGTGACATCATATTCATTTCTAGAATCATATTTTCTACTTGCGAGAAGATTGTGAGTGAATCACTCTACATGTCATTTAGACAAAGCTGAAATATAGCGTCTGATGGAACTCTATGTGAGAGCAACACAGGTTGGCTTACTTAAACCATTAATCTGGCGGTCAAATAGTGCTCTCACAGAAAGTCTAAAATCTTGATTTTGG
>JBCDHF010000605.1:0-1834 GCA_038750375.1 Cyanobacteria bacterium P01_H01_bin.15 | reverse complement strand
GCTTAACCTATCAAATTGTGGAAAACTCTCAACCCCTGGAGCGGGCTCGCACAATTCTCAATCAATTCAAACATTGGTTTGATGCTGAGACTGCCCTGAAATTGCCTCCTGATATTTTGGCGAGTTTGGTTGGCGTTCTGCCCACAACAATTCTGCAAGTGCGTGACGTCTTGGATGATTGATCAGTTATTCCGTTGTGAGCAGGGACCGGAGACGGGCTAATGTTCGTTGATTTTCTGCTCGGGTGCCAATACTGATACGGATGCCGCCGCCTGTGTGGCGGACCAGCGTTCCTTGGTCTTTAAGCGCATCGACTAGGACCCCATTGTGCTCGAACTTATTCGTGGGCTGTTTTAGGCGACAGTAAAGGAAATTAGCGACGCTGGGCCAAACTTTGAGGGGAGCAAGAGACTGTAATTCTTGATAAAGACGATCACGTTCATGGCAAATTTCACTGATCAAGGGCAGTAATTGTTCTTTTTCTTGGAGGCAGAGCTGGGCTGCGAGTTGAGAAATGCTAGGGAGATTGTAAGGTAAGCGTACTTTTTCGAGCGCTTCAATTAGTTCTGGATGGGCGATCGCGTAGCCCACCCGATGCGCTGCCAAACGCAAGGCTTTAGAGAAGGTTCGCAAAATGAGCCAGTTGGGGTGTTGGGCAAGTTCGCTGACTAGACTCTGCTGACTAAATTCAAAATAGGCTTCGTCGATGAGCACTAAGACGTTGTCTGGAAGAGTGCGTAGCCAGTCAATTTCTGCCTTAGATAAGCCATTGCCCGTAGGGGAATTGGGATTGAGCATAAACACTGCTCGAATATTATTGGCTTCGATGACAGCCTGGCTTTGATCTAGATTAATTTGAAAACTGGTTTCTTCTCGCGCCACTGAGTGAACTGTAACGCCAAGAGTTTGGGCCACAATGTCATACATGGAAAAGGTTGGCGGCGCGACGAAAATATCGCCTTCTCCTAAACAAGTTGTCTGGAGTACGGCCCGAATAAGTTCGTCAGATCCATTACCCACGCTAATCTGGTCAATTCCAATAACTGAACCCGGCGTCGTGGATTGAATATAGTCTGTGATCGCGTATTTGAGTTCGATGTGGCTGCCGTCAGGGTAGCGATTGTTTTCGAGGGTATTTTGCCACTGCTCGCTCAGTTTTTGTTTGAGGGCTGGCGGTAAATCAAGTGGACTTTCATTGGTGTCCAAACGGTCTAATTGCTGCGGTGAATCGCCTCCGGGATGAGGTTTGTAAGCTTTGAGATGAGCTAAATCAGACCGTAAAAATTTCAACATAGCCGGTTGGATTAGTAGATGAGACTATCAAAACTTTTATTCGCTGTTTGCGAGATACTGCTATCGTTACGGCTGCATGCGAGAGTGCTTTCAGATCAAGCCGATCACGGTGAGAAATCTCCTAAGCGATCTGGCGGAAGCCATAATTGAGTTGCTCGTGAAGTCGGGGCGAAAAAAAGCAAGATCTAGGTTAGCGAAGCCGTTGTGAGAGTAATAACTGTTAATTCTGGGGGACAAAACCAGCGTCCAGGAAAGTAGGTGCCTAGTCCTCGATTCACGTAGAGTTGATTCTGACCAATTTGATGCCATCCTTGAGCCCATTCCCAATGTCGGACAACTTTGGCGCATTCTCGGCGGAAGGGCACTAAAAACTTCCATTGCATTGGCAGTTGCTTTCTCCATTGCTGCAATATGTGTGGGCCGGCTCCCCAACCTGGAATGTGTATTTGTCCACCATGGGTGTGCCCTGAAAGCTGTAAATCGACTCGAAATTTCTGTAACGGTCTTGCCGTATCGGGATTGTGGGACAACACAATCCTCG
>JBCDHF010000604.1:0-1878 GCA_038750375.1 Cyanobacteria bacterium P01_H01_bin.15 | reverse complement strand
GAATTGAAGAAGAACCACATTTTCCTGGACCAACATGCAGTATTAGATGTGTCATGAAATAGGACTTTACAAGTAACCAGCCAAGACTCTAATCATATCCAACTCATTGGATGAGAACATATTTACGTAAAAATTTAGCAGTATTAAATACTGACACAAATATTCAATGGTTCAAATCATAAAAATATTTTAAGTGTCTCATGGGCTACACAAAGGAGGAACTGACCATTGCAGATATAGCGTTGAGTCACTTTCTCATATTCCGCATACAATTATGTATTAAATTCTGGCGTTGCCTATGCTCGAGATGATTTAATCTAAAAAGTCTTGAGCTATCAAATAATGGGCAGATCGGTATATCTCCTAAATCAGCAACGGCAAAATTCTTTTAGATGTGAGCAACGGTCTCTAAGCTTAATTGTCGTTCATTACTTGCAATAAGGTTTTGTGAATAGATTTTTCTCTTAGCTGATATTTTTTTCAGGGTTCTTAGAATAATGTTTTCAAAACTAAAACGAGCAGCTCAACATTGGGATAAGGTCTCTTCCAATCCTCAAGGGAGTCGAATTCGATGGTGGCAAAGTCAGTCGATTCTTGAGCATATTAATCGACGTTTTACAGGTGAGCCGGGACTACGCTCGATTCCTGCAGGAGATATAGCAGCACTGCAAAAACGATTTCCAGGTAGAACTTTTGCTAATGGTATTTCAGTAGGCTGCGGTGATGGTAGCAAGGAAATGACACTGGTGCATAGGGGTCTGGTCAGTCGGTTTGACTGTTTTGAAATATCATCCGTGCGGGTCAAAATGGGGCAAGAAAAGGCTGAAAAACTAGGTATTGCTGATAGGGTGACCTTTCGCATGGAAGATGCATTTGCCTGGACTGAAGCTAACCAGAATTATCAATACGACTTTGTGTATTGGAATAACTCCCTCCATCACATGCTTGATGTAGATCATGCTGTGCATTGGAGCCAAGAGGTGCTGATGGAAGGGGGAGTGTTTTATATGAATGATTTTGTTGGGCCAACCAAAATGCAATGGTCTGACACAATGCTGGACATTGCTTCACGGGTGCGACAGGCTCTGCCTGATAAGTATTTGGTTGATTATCGTAA
The DNA here is from genome assembly GCA_038750375.1 of Cyanobacteria bacterium P01_H01_bin.15. Taxonomy (GTDB): domain Bacteria; phylum Cyanobacteriota; class Cyanobacteriia; order Cyanobacteriales; family JAAUTE01; genus JAAUTE01. The sequence goes on along the minus strand of JBCDHF010000604.1, from coordinate 761 downwards.
TTCTTCAAAACTATTGTCAAAAACAGTGGCACGCCCTGATCCGGACAAGCTTACAGCCATGGACCCGACTGAATGTGCGGACAGTGAGCGGATTATTGACTCGATTAAAAAGTACTTTGTCGATCCGGAAATTATTTTGACTGGTGGGACCGTTTATCATACGGCTCTTAATGACGTGCTCAATAACCTGGATGAGTCTGACGACCAGCATATCTTGGAGTTGCTGTTGATTATTGACGATTTATGTACGATGCTGGGTGAAACTCATTATGGGGTTGCGATCGCAACCAAGTAAACTAACCATCAGCTGAGTCTTGAACTCTGTTGGTGTATATGAGTCTTCGAATAAAGCATGCTGACCAAGCTAAAGCGGCTACTGAAAATTCTTAAAACAGAAGGATTTTTGAGCGTTGTTCAACAGATCCGGCTGAAGGTTAGCTCGCCACGCTATGACCAATGGATCAAGCAAACAGAGAGGGAATTTATAGATGGGTCTGCTAAAGACTCCTCTATCGTCGATAACTCAGGGCCACTGATTTCTATTCTGCTCCCTGTTTACAATGTCGAATCTATATGGCTGACAAAAGCAATCGAGTCAGTGTTGACTCAACAGTATCCCCACTGGCAGCTTTGTATTGCCGATGATGCGTCCACGGTTCAAGCTATTCGTCCACTGCTTGAGCGCTACTCTCAGCGCGATGCTCGCATAGACGTTGTTTTTTGTTCACAAAATGGGGGGATCTCTGCGGCGACCAATGCCG
>JBCDHF010000603.1:0-1885 GCA_038750375.1 Cyanobacteria bacterium P01_H01_bin.15 | reverse complement strand
GTGCGGACTGATGTTGGCTGTTCGAGCCAGCGATTTCCTAATTGGCGCCAGAGATCCTGTTCAGCCACCTGCTCCCACAGGGAACAGCCACTCCAGCCGCGGTAATAACCCAGCAAAGGACTCACGTCCCCCTTGCGTTTGATCAACAAATCTAAAATTTCCGAGTTTAGATGTCCCCAAAATTGCCCCCGTGGAAAATCGATCAAGGTAGGGGCAAAATTATGCCCGCCGAAGTGAGCGCTTTGCCAAATATTGAGTTGACCCGATTTCGCAAAGTCTTGGCGCAGCGTCTTAAACAAAGGTGTCCCGAACCGACCACAGGCGACGTCGTAATGGGTGTGCGTGCAGACAAAGAGGTTTCGACTGGGGAGTTGGCGATAGCGTTGAAAATGTTCTTGTTGTTGAGGTTTGAGGATTAATGCTTCCAGTAGTCTCTCTAAATTAGCTTCCGGGACGAGGTAATGCTGTTGTTGATATTCCGCAATAAATTGGGGAGGTTGCTGGTAATAAAAGACGTGCCGGGAGTCAGGCAGGGACAAGGTTTTATCCGACGCGATCGCGACGATGCTCAATTTTGCCCAGAGACGAGGACGCTTCTCAATTTCTTTAAAAACGCGAGTCAAAGTCGTTGACTGCCAAGGATTTTTTGCCCAGGGATGAGGCACTTCGATAAACAACCAGCTTTCGGCATTCACAGCAGTCCCAATGGGCTTTTCCCCATTGGCTTGTGAAACGATTGAACAATACCGGCAGGGCTCAGTCAGGGCTGATGCTTGGGGTTGCGATGCAGAGTGCAAGTTGGCCGAGTTCATTGGTTGGCGGAGGGGGCGTTGACAGGGAGCACCTATTAAAGCGATAAACACTCTCTAGGTTAGAATCCAGTCTGTTCTTTATTCGTTCAACCTAGCGCAAAATGGGTAACTGGCTTGTCTGTCCCTTTCCGCGATCGCAACCTCAAATCAGATTATTTTGCTTTGCATACGCAGGAGGCGCAGCGTCTGTTTTCCACCATTGGGGAGCAGCATTTCCCTCGTCAATCGAAGTGTGTGCCATTGAACTGCCCGGTCGAGCGAGAAGACTGATAGAGCCACCATTTCAGAACTTACCTGAGCTGTTGGCGGCTCTAGGTCCCGCGCTTCTTCCGTACACCAATATTCCCTTTGCCTGTTTCGGGCATAGTTTAGGGGCTCTGCTCGCCTATGAATTTTCCCATTGGACTCGTCAAAAAAGACAACAAGTTCCTAAAAAGATTTTTGTCTCGGCGGCCAGCTCGCCCAATCTACCTCAACGAGAACCGTTGATGCATGTATTAAATGATCAAGACTTTATAGCGGAACTCAAGCGTTATAACGGGACGCCTCATGAGGTTTTAGAGAACACTGAGTTGATGGAATTCATGCTGCCCACTCTTAAAGCTGATTTCGCCATCTTAGAGACCTATCAGTATCCAGCTCACCCCATTTTAAAGTCCCCTATTCAAGGATTTTGGGGTCAAACAGATGAGATCGTAACCCAAGAAGAGATGCAAGCCTGGTCTCATTTAACAATCGACTATTCGCTGAAAACATTTCCAGGAGACCATTTTTTTCTTTTTGAACCCAAACAATTAGACGTCTTACATAAGATGATCACTCAAGACCTCCTTGCTTGATTTGCACTCTGGACATTCCATTGGCGGTTTTCTATTTACGTTACCCCTTCATTCTGATCCATCCTCACATTATGAAATGCAGCATAGCTAATCCCTTACATGAATTTGCCTTGCTGCCAGGCCTTATAGCTTTCGCCAGATCGCTTAGGACACTTCTGATTTTGAGTTGACTAATTCTAAAGCGTTCTGGCACGCAGCCGACACCTTCGTAAGGGGGCGGCTGCTGTACTATCT
>JBCDHF010000602.1:0-1906 GCA_038750375.1 Cyanobacteria bacterium P01_H01_bin.15 | reverse complement strand
GTAAAGCACTTCGACAGCCACAAAAGGATCGGCATTGGCACAGTTGCCCGTACGTTCCTGACCATTTTTGCTGCGGGTAAAGTTAAACAGTTTATGGTCGCGCGAAAGCGTCATGTAATTGAACAAAAAGGCATCATCCCACCATCCATTGCCATTCACCCAGCGGATCTCTTGGTCATGGATAAGTTTATCTTTGAGGCGCTGAAGCGTTGCGACATCAAAGAGCCCACGCTTGGAACCAAAAAAACTAGAGCAGTGCAGTCGCTCTCGAATTTCGTCCTCATTAAACTGCCCGGTGGCTTCAATGAGTGAAATGTTCAAAGCAGCCTTTGCGTTTGACTTAGCATGCTCCCAATCGTCGAAGACAAAATCGTAACGGTCTAGCTTACCGAAGATATCGTCGATGGGCTTCATAGCCAGGCTATCGCCATCGAAAAAGACAAACTTATCGAATTCGCCATCAAAGGCTGCAAACTTGCGATGCAAATGGCCATGACACCAGCGAGGGTGGCTAAAGTTGGTTGCGATCGCACTAGGATGCGCAGCAATCACATCTTGGGCAAACGTTTCCCACCGATGAATAGCATCCCAATCTGTAAACAGGCTGACGTTAGGCCGCAACGCCACTTCCTGCTTAACCCGCTCTAACTGGCGATCAAACGGAATAATACAAACAGGAATATCCAAACCAATATTGACTTCGATACTGTTTAACAGCGCCACCAGCTGATCGTAAACGTGATCGTTCGCCAGTGTATAAATACCGCAATAGCTCATTGAAAGGGGCCTCCAAAAAAGCGAATACACATGGGGCTAGCAGCGTATCCGGCAATCGCTTATTGTTCGTTTACTGTGTACTTGATTTATTCGAGATTTATTCGGGTTGGTCTATGATCGACTTTCAGAAAATAAGAATCAGGAAGTAAGAAAAGGAGATAGCTGAAAAAGGGCTCTAGGTGACCGGAGAAATTGTGAAAACTTGAGGCTGCTACTGTTTCACATATTCTCCTGCCGCACTGCGCTTAGCTCGCCATTGTTGCCACAGCAGCTGAGCTGCAATCACTAAGTCTTCTCTCAGGCGATAACGCTTTTTTCTCAGCCAATTGAGCCAGTAGAAATAGCAAATGGCACGCTCACGAACCTTGATAGGTGCGCGGCTAATGGCCTCAAAGTACTTAAACAGTATTTTCCAGCGAGGAAACGTAATTTTGCCTTTCTTGGACGGGTCAAACCAGGCCGTATACAGATGATATTGAGAGCGAGCAATCTGAGTAGATTGCGTCTCGTGATAACGAGGAAAAAATAAGTATTCTGGAATCTTGTGAAAACGACCCAGAAACGCTAGCTGCACCAAGAGCACGCCATCGGCATGCGCATAGAAGCCCATAATGTCAGTTTTTTTGAGCGCCGCTGAGCGAATTAATCCATACACTTGATAGCAACGGTGGTCGCCAAATTTTTTGTCCCCAAACATCAATCCAAACAGCCGCTGATTCGGCTTTCCGGAATCTGTATTTAGCTCAATATCGTATTTTCCTCTGGCTGGGCAATCCGTATCCGCAATTACATTTGCCATCGCATGGCTTAAAACAATAGAGGAATCTTGATCAAGCGCTTCAACACATTTTTCAATTAGGTCGGGTGCCATCAAATCATCGTGGGCAGCCCACTTAAAGTATTCTCCCGTAGAGAGTTCAAAAACACGATTATGATTCCAGGCGGGGCCAAGATTCTCCTCATTGCGAACATAGCGAATTCGAGCGTCTTTAGCTGCGTACGCCCGACAAATCTCTTCAGTTCTATCTGTTGAGACATTGTCTGCAATGATCAGCTCAAAGTCAGCAAAGGTTTGAGCCAGAACGGCATCCAAGGTTTCTTCCAAATACTTCTCACCGTTGTAAACGGG
>JBCDHF010000601.1:0-2005 GCA_038750375.1 Cyanobacteria bacterium P01_H01_bin.15 | reverse complement strand
CTTTACGACAATTCTTGATCGAAAAAGACCCTGCCCAAGAATGGGGCGGACTCGATTGGGTCAAAACCCCAGAAAATGACTACCTCTGGCTCTGCGAAAAACACCGCGAAGAATTCCGCTCTTCTTACGATCGCTTAGAACCCAGATCAAAATAGCTGCGCCGAGTGGACTATTCACCACTCGCTGAACGAAGGACCTTGATCATCGCACCAGTAATGCCAGTCTGCGATGGCTTGCCGAGTTTCAAGGTCGGCTTTAGGATTGCTAATTTCCGACAGGGGGACAGCAAATACAGCGGATTCATAATCGACATAGCAGAGCATACCTCCTTCGCATTCGTCCATATCCACCATTCCAACAACGGTGACAGGAGTCGTTTTGTCAGGCGCAGTGATTTTAGTTCGATAGTCGGCAGTGAAGGGAAATTCCAGGTTTTCGGTTAAGTAAACGTACCAGCCAGCAAACACTTCGGAATCGTCGTAGCAGTCTACAACGACTAAATCATTGATGCGCTGCTCGTGATTTAAATCAATCTCAGGTTCACTCATCAGCTTTCACGAAATTTTACTGGTCCGACGAAGTTGGCAATTCACCCTCAGCAACACTTTGGGAAGATAACCAACTCTCTAAGTCATTGAGGGAATCTAAATCAAATATTGTTTCGATTAATGCTTCTAGCTGCTCCAGAGACAGCAATTCAGCCCCATCCGGCACCACGCCGAACTTTTTATTAAGAAGCTTAAAAACTAGCGATCGCGCTTCATCCTCTCGTCCCTGCTCAAGCCCTTGTTCAAGCCCTTGCTCAAGACCTTGTTCAAGACCCTGTTCAAGACCTTGTTCAAGCCCCTGCTCAAGACCCTGTTGGATGCCGTCTTTGAGCCCTCTTTGGTGAACTTCCTGATAGTAGCGGGTTTGTTTGTAGCTGTCTGCGAGACCTAGCATTTTGACAATTTCCTCTGAACTTAGTTGGGGAAACTTATAAACCATTATGAGCTCAACTAACTTGATAATGGCGGCTTCTGACGTTTGAGCCAAAATATTCCGGGCAATTTGAGCCGCCTGCGCTTCTGGTCTCTCAATTAGCCTAAACACTTGGATCGGCACAGATGTTTCTGTGTCTGGCAATTCATCTAGATAAATGCACTGCACATTCGGAATCTTCAGAATGGGCGCATAGCACTCAGTCTCTGCGGGTTCAAGGGAGCGACGAGGGAAAATTACGGTAATCTGCCACGGTTGCGGGGAATAGCGAAGATAAACAAAGACTTCCGCAAATAGGCGCTGATACAAAGCCTCATCTTTTTGGAACTGAAACTCAACGAAATAAATGGGTTCTTGCTTGCTTTGCGGCAGAAAAACCCCATCGATACGGAAGGCAGCCTGTTTGACCTCAACCGAGTCAAAGCGATAGCCTTCATAGTCTGGTGTCTGGATCAGACCGAAGAAAATATCCGGGTTCTGTTGACAAAGCGTATAAAAAAGCGAATCGGTTTTCACGAGAGGAACGACGGGCTTTCGACCGATAAAAAAAGACCACCCCGGCTAGAGAGCAGTCTCAATTTTGAAGGTTTGACTAGGAGTAAAGTTAATCGGAAAAGGATTTAATCAGCGCTCGCAAAAAGGTTAATCACTATGGTGTAAGAGTTCACGCAGTCGCTCTAACATGCGCTGATGGTTGGGATCTTGCAGGATTTGCTCAACACCGTCTTGCAGTTCATAGAGTTCCGCGATCGCGTTAAGCACTTTTTGGCGCTCTTGCTCAGGCTGAGGTTTGGTCAGTGCGTCCATTTTGCTACTCCTTAGGAGCTAAGTTCATAGCCCCTTCTAAAAATAGACCTCAACATTTTGACTGCGAATTCTCAATTTAGATTCCAATCAAAGAGTTCCTTCGGGATCACGCGTGCAGATTTGGGAAAGATAACCCAGCCAAAAATACACGGACATTTTATCCGGGTATTTTGCGTTTTGATTAAGTCCACCCCGAGCAATCTGCGATCGCATAAAT
>JBCDHF010000600.1:0-2020 GCA_038750375.1 Cyanobacteria bacterium P01_H01_bin.15 | reverse complement strand
GCTAACACCTCGTTCTGAGGCAGCAAATAGGTCCAAGTCCCCTTAATATCGAACTGCTCAATTTGCTCAAAAATCCCATTGACGACTGCTTTGGGAGTGAGCTGATTAGTCTGGTAAAGGTCCTCTAGAGCGGAAATTGATAAAGGAATCGGCGTTGAAATTGACATCTAGCTGACCTTTCTGGAGTATCGTACCCATTGGCAATTTTAGGTTTTCGCATAGCTGTACGGACACAAAAGAAACTCGTATCTTTCTCGAAGGCGTTATGGGAGAGATGAGACTGTTGGGCTGACGCGGAATTTTATATGGCGCTATAAAAGCTGACTGGGGGCGATTAAAAGCAGCTGGTTTAAGTAGAAAAGAATCCAGGAATCAGGAGGGCCCTGGATTCTAAATTTTGAATTTAAGCTCGCTAAATAACCAGGATTTTCTAACCTAAACGGACACTTCTTCTCTTGCAGAAATGGCTCCCAATAGCGTTGTTGAGGAAGTTACCCAGCCAAAAATAGTAGAGACCATTTTTACGGATATTTGATGAAATTCAGGTGAAAATGACGCGCAGCAATCCTCCAAAAGCAAACACTCATACCCCAAGTCATTGGCGGTTCTCAGGGTCGTGTGTACACAACATTCTGTCGTGACGCCTGTGAACAATAACTGTTTGATTCCCCGCTGACGCAAGATCAAATCTAAATCCGTTGCGACAAATGCCCCCTTGCCGGGCTTATCTAAAACAATCTCTGCGGCTAAAGGCTGCAATTCGTCCACAAAATCATGGCTTTTAGAGCCGCGCGTGAGCAATCGTCCCATCACTCCCTCACTGCCGATTTCCGCCTGTTGATGACGGGAGCGCGCCAATTTGTGGGGCGGGCAGTCGCTTAAATCCGGGCGATGTCCTTCGCGGGTATGGATAATCGTCACCGGAGTGCGTCGCAATCCGGCTAATAGCGCCCGCAAGGGCTGGATGGGCTTTTGCGTCTGGCTGACATCAAACCCTTTGCGATCGCCCCACCCACCGGGCGTGCAAAAGTCGTTTTGCATATCAATCACCATCAATGCCGTCTGTTCGAGCATCAGCGGCAACGGATAGGGTTGGGCGGGGACGATGATGATAGGGGCATTCATTGAGACTAAGGGGCGATTTTGGCCTAGCGATTGGCGATTTTGGCGTGGCAACTGCGGAGTCCGCTGCCAGAGGGACGAACTGTATAGGAATTAGGAAGACCCTAACTTTGGGTTATTGACTTCGGCTCTTTAATCGCGATCGCCCTGCTTAAACAATTGCTCTTCAAGCCTGCTGCACTTTAAAAAAGTCAAGCAGGAACAGGGCATAGATTTTAGTGGCCGCCACCACTTTTTCCATATCAATAAATTCGTTCACCGGGGGCCAGCCATCTTCTCCCGGCCCAAATGTGATGGACGGGATGCCGCTGTGAGAGAATCGCAGCGTATCGCAGTAGGCATTTTTGCGATAAAGAACGGGATCTTTGCCCAGCACTTTCTGATAGGCCTTTGAAAGGGCCTGCACGTGGGCCGCCTCGGCAGGAACCTCAATCGACGCCGGGACGAAGGTCTCCCCGGCGACCTGGCTAATGGTCACTTGAAAGCTTGAGTCTGCAGCTTGACATTGGGCAATGACCTTTTCAATATCTTGGACAACTGATTCATAGGTCATGCCTGGCACCAGTCCAATTACCCATACCCGAGCTTTGCAAGAGGGGGGCGTAAACTGGCCTTCGCCAATCTTGCCCGCTTCGATTTTGACCGGGCAGATGCTGGGCTGCGTGGGGCCATAAATTGCCGGGGCGGCATGGGTAAAGGTTGTATGGCGAAGCGCCTCAATCAGCTGGGCCATATGCAAGATGGGGTTTACGCCTTCATCCGGTCGCCAAATGTGCGATCGCACTCCAGTGGTCTCAATATCCACCAAACAGAGGCCCGAATGGGCCAGGGCAATGCCAATTCCCCAGTCATCGCCATCGGTCCAGGAGGTCGGCTCAGCCGTAATTTCATAGTCGGC
>JBCDHF010000599.1:0-2077 GCA_038750375.1 Cyanobacteria bacterium P01_H01_bin.15 | reverse complement strand
TGATTTTAGTCGTTTACTGTGCGTTATATCCCTATTTGCTTCAAGCCACCGGCTTTGTATTTCCCGATACTCGCTACGTCGTTGGCAACTATCCCAGTCTCTATCGTTTTTTGCAATCGCAGCCAGTCAATTCGTTAACTGCGGCCCTGCTTGAAGAAGCGAACAACATTCCATCATTTGCAGCTAGACCAATCTTTCCCGGTGGACAAGGCTTTTTATTGCCGTATCACAAGAAATATTTTGCCCAAATGAACCAGAGAGTTCGAGATACGATGATGGCACAATATACAGATCACCCGGCAACACTCTTAGCTTTCCTTGAAAAATATCCGATAAATTTCTGGCTACTGCATGATGACGGAGACAACCCTGATTTCCTTCTGCAGAAACATTCGATCTTTAGTCAATATCCTGATGAGCGCCTAGTCATTCATCGTAAACTATCGGCAGGAGTTCCGCCCATTATAAAAAGCGTTCGTAGCACTTGCGAAGTTTGGCGAGAAGATGCCTTCTTTCTGCTAGACACCAGCTGCGTTAAACGTGCTCTCCGTTAGAAAACACAAGGCGGAGATCTAATATTCCTTTTATGCTGACTTTTGAGCTGTCGCCAGACCTCAGTAACTAATGCATCGAACCGTTACAGGTTACTGACCAATAATAATGGGCCGTCTTTATAAAAAATTCAGCAAAATGCTATGAGTCAAGAGCATTTTGCCATCGCGATTTAATTAGTCACTTAGAATCAACGTGGCGCCATAGGCATGCCGCTGGCACCACGTTCATTAACGTTCGGTGTGAGATCAAGGATAATCGCTACTTCCTGGACATGCTCGATAATGGACCCGGTTGTCCACCTAGCTATACCCACACTGGTGACACCGGCACTCAGCAAGCCTGGCGTTTAGCCCGCAAGCTTAGCGGCACTTTTTCGTGATCGCAGAATCAACAAAAAGGAACGATTTTTGAATTGTCCTGGTCTCAAGTCGTTTCAGTTCAAAACCGCTTACAGCTTTATTTACAGAACTTACAGAACCCAAGCTCCCGAACTCGTTAGCGACTTTTTAGATCATCAACCCAGCTCGAAAATAAGAGTTCATCGGAAACAGACCTATACTGCCACCGGGAGACTCGCCAACAAACTTTGGAATAATCCCAAGCCATCCTCTGAACCCAGCACCGAATCGCTAGCCCGTTCAGGATGAGGCATCATACCTAACACGTTACCGCGCTCATTTGTAATCCCAGCAATATTGCTTAAAGAACCATTGATATTGGCCGCTTCCGTAAGCTGGGCGTCAGGAGTACTGTAGCGAAACAAAATTTGTTGATTAGCTTCCAGCGATCGCAAAGTTTCGGCATCGGCGTAGTAACGACCTTCCCCATGGGCGACGGGGAGCGTAATGACGGCTTGATTTCCATAGACCGTAGTCCAAGGAGTATCATTGCGCTCGATCTTAAGCGGCACACGCTGACAGATAAAGTGCAGGTCCCGATTACGGGTTAAGGCTCCCGGCAGCAGTCCCACTTCGGTTAAGACCTGAAACCCATTACAAATACCTAAGACATACCTACCTTGCTCGGCATGTTTCACCAGACTAGTCATCACAGGCGAAAATTGCGCGATCGCACCGCAGCGTAAATAGTCGCCGTAACTAAACCCACCGGGTACCACCACGACATCTAAATCACTCAAATCCGTTTCCTGATGCCACACCAAGCGCGAGGGCTGACGCAGAATATTTTGAGTCACAGTCAACACATCGCGATCGCAGTTGGAGCCAGGAAAAACGATAATGCCAAATTTCATAACACCTAGTGAGGTAGGGAGTGCTTCTTCACACTTTACTGGTTAGCAGAAATTTCCTGGCAATGAATTTGAGGGGTGCAACAAAAAAAGCCAGATTCACGAGTCCAGTTCACAACCACTGAAGTTGGTAACTCTACAGCTGAAGAAACCAGATTGAGGGTCATGTAATGTTTGCCCAATCCCGCAAAATAGGACCTTATCCAATCAGGCGAGACGAGATTAATCCAGATAAATCCTCGCTTCTGTCCATTCTACTAACTAGTAGATAGC
>JBCDHF010000598.1:0-2081 GCA_038750375.1 Cyanobacteria bacterium P01_H01_bin.15 | reverse complement strand
CCCCGCTACTCAGCGCCGCCAAGGAAGCCGGAGTTCAAAATCCTGAAACTATGCCGTTGGAACTGCCCTCCGGCAGCGCCATCTTTTTCCACGGCGATCTCTGGCACGGCTCGGGACGGAATCAAATTGCAACTCAAACCCGCCGCAGTTTTGCCGTTAGCACCCTACCCCGACAGGCCCAATTTCAGCCCCTCGGGGTCGGGACCGGCTATATCTTCAACCGCTATCGCCGCCTCGACAGCCTAGAAATGCACGAAAGTTATTACCCAATTCTTTGGGGCGAGAATGGCGATCGCACCCCCTTTTTGGAACAATATTGCTCAGATGCTCTGAGTGTCTGACACCCGCTGACCTGCTGACTTATATCGTCACCCCTAAATAATGCCACGAATCGCTCAAATTTTGGTCGTTTTGCTTTCCTTCACTGCCTACGGTTGCCTTGGCACTCACACTTACATTGATTCATCGTCTTGTCAGATCACACATGAATCTCAAAATGCAGAAAAAGAGCAAAATTCAGAAGGATGATTTCCGGTTTCGGAAAATGCTACTTGGGGCTTTATCAATCAAAACGGTCAAATTTCGATAGAGCCACAATTCAAGGATGTTCTAGATTTTTCGGAAGGTTTAGCTGCTTTTAAATCGATTGATGATGGGCGATGGGGATACATCAATGAAAATGGCGATGTCATCGTTGAGCCTGTTTTTGATGGGGTTTCCCCTTTTTCTGAAGGCAGAGCCGTTGTCATAACTAATGGCCGACAGGGTCTTATCGACCAAGATGGAAATTTTGTTGCTCTTCCTTTCGGGAAAATCACAAGATTTTCTCAAAATAGAGCTTTTGTTTTAGTGGGCAATAGTTGGCGGCTTATCGGTGATCAAGGGAATTACATAACCCAAAACTCTTTTAAGCAGGTTGATACTTTTCGTGAAGGTCTCGCCCCTTTTGTTGGCTTCAATAACGATTACAGCCTGTCAGGATATATTAACGCAACAGGAGAAATAGAAATCCAGTTGGAAGAGCAGCTTTTTGTAAACATTGATGGTTTAGCTGGATTCTTCCACCGAAGAGCATTGGTTTACAAGACTAGACCCAGTCTGTTTGATTGGCGTTTTGGTGGCCCTGATAGTGCGCGGCGGCGTGCCTATGGACTGATGAATCCGCAGGGAGAAATTGTCGTGAGGCCGCGATATGACTATATCGATATTCAATCAGGCTGTCTTGCAGTCATTGTTGAAGGAGATCGCTATGGAGCAATTGATTTAGACGGCAATGTAATCATTCCTCCAACTTTTAGCTATATTGGCGACTTCTCTGAAGGATTAGCGATCGCCCAAAAAATAGCGAATGGAAAGTATGGCTACATCGATTCTCGTGGAAAGTTTGTCATTGATCCCATTCAAGAGATTAGCTATCCTCCCAGCAATTCTGGCAATCTAGAGTTTCCAGAGCGTCGGAACTTTTACGATGGCAGAGCCCTTTATAAAAATCGCGACGGCAAGTATGGCTACATCAATAGAGCTGGAGAAATTGTGATTGCACCTGTTTTTGATGAGGCTTTTCCGTTTGAAGATGGAGTTGCAAAATTTAAGAACTCCGATAGTTGGGGCTATTTAGATATTTCTGGAACTATTATTTGGCAATCTGCAGACATCCAAAACTCTGATCATTCTCTAAACCATGTCTTCTAAAACTCTGCGCCTTGCAAGCTTCGACGTTGGCACTGACGACCTGCGCTGGTGGGCTCCCGAAATTTTAGAGCGCTACCCCGACGGCTTTTATGACATGCACTGTCAGCTATTTGATGAGGTGTGTGCCAAGAGCCAGCCTGAGGATTTGGGCGGTATTGAGTTGACTCAGGTGGAGCTTATTAAGTACGAGCCCCGCAAGTCCCATTACCCCACTGATGACGAATTGGCGGCACTGGATGGCATTGTGATTTCCGGTTCTGCCGCAGGGGCTTATGACCAAGATGACTGGGTGCTAGAACTGCAGGCCGTGATTCGAGACTACCACCAGCGGCAGATCCGGCTCTCGGGCTTTTCGTTTGCGCCGCAAATCGTTGCTCAGGCAATCGGTG
>JBCDHF010000597.1:0-2113 GCA_038750375.1 Cyanobacteria bacterium P01_H01_bin.15 | reverse complement strand
TCAATATCCAGCTATTCTTTTGGTCGTAGAGCTAACTCCGAAAGGAGTATTTTTTATGATCAAACAGTTGTTAGTCGGCGCGACAGCGTCTCTTACTTTGGGTGTGGGTCTTCAACCTGCAGAAGCGGCATTTCATGAGTTTCTATATTTTGGACAAGAACTGAATGAACTGACCGGTAAAGAGACCACCTTATCCGGTCACCTTGGATTTAATGAATTTCTTGGCGACGTTGAATTCACTCTTCAGGTAGAATCCAATCAGGATCCAGGTTTTGGTCCGTTTGACTTTACAGATGCCGATCTGATAATCGACCAAGACACTCTGATAGTTTTGGGAACACCTTTTGCCGGGGGAGGGGTAATTACGTTGGTGGACTTTGTTTTCGATGGACCGCTTCCTGGCCCAGCGGAGCTCTCCGACTTTCTAGCCTCTGACGAAGCCATTGCAGATGCCGAAGCAGGGGAAGGAATAATCGCTTTATTAGAAGTGATCGATCCTACTGCCGCTGCCAACGCTAATTTTGATATTCCTGGTACCACTTTCGAAAAGAAGGTTCCTGAGCCTGCTTCCACTTTGGTGCTCGTTGGTTTAGGGTTGGCTGGTTTTAGTCTCAAGCGTAGCCGCAAGGTCGCCTAAGATTGAGATCTCAATCACCTTTAATAAGCTGAAAGACTGAATATGTCCGCTAACGGGCATCAGTAATACTCGTTCCACAGTCAGATCACTAACCTCATGTGATTTGGCTGTTTTTTTGTGGGCTTAATCTCAAATCTCTAGGTTCAGGTTGAATATGCGATCGTAGCTTATAGAAAACCACCCGTCTACTGCTATTTATTACAACAATTTGGCGGGACTCTACAAATCGTAAGGGAGATATGAGGAAGCCTCAGAAAATTATCAGCGGGCAATTGCGATCGTTATCCAAAGCCAAATCCTCGGGGAAAATCATCCCAATACGCAAACAATGATGGAAAGCTCTTCATCGATGATGGAAGCGCTCAAAACCTCATCCATGCAATAAGCGTAAGTCCTCCATCTTTAACTTTAAAAAGAAGGTTGACTAAAATTAGATAGAACCGCCTAGCGATCACGAGCAAAGCCTGCGTATTTATCGGTTCATAGCAGTTGAGACATAACAATGAAGACGGTTAACTTATCTGATGAAGATATCGAAAAATTGGGCTTTATCCAGTCAAAAACCAGCCTCAATCCTGGAAGTGCTCTAACAGTGGCGATTTATCGCTACTATCAGTAGTTAAAAACCAATTCTCTTCCTGCCAAGAATTTATTGAAATCAGGCTTTGTTGGCTTCACCACAGCCAACAAAGCCTGATTTCAACTACAAGGACCTGCTTGCAGACGAACTTTCACAAAAACATGATCATCGCTGACACTGGGTTCTGGGTCGCCCTCGCCAACACTCGCGATTATCACCATGACCGCTCAAGAAACATACTCACCCAACTTGACGAGCCCCTGGTTAGCACTTGGCCCGTCATTACTGAAACGACCTATTTGCTTTCGATTGGCGGTCAAGCCTCTTATATTGTCACTGGTGATTAAGATCTGTCGCTACTCGATCCATTCAATGGCGTTTAAATATTAAATGCCAAAAGTTTTTTGGACACATCACTGAAAGTGCGTTAAAAGATTTTGATCTAAAAAAGGCTGCGCATACCCCGCAGCTTTCTGCGATTGGGATAAGCAGCCCGCCGACCGGTAGGTCGGCAATACAATTGGGCTATGAAATTGAGAAGGGCGAGTCATTGCGTGTAGCAAATCCGCTAGCACATGGTGTTTTGCGTCAAATATCGGCGAGGGCTGCTGATTGCAGAGCAGCGATGTGAATATTTGAAGGGGGTCTTCAAGGAGATAGGAGAACGCTACTGGTTTGAGCTGGAGGAAATGGGAACGGATGGGGACTATGTCCACCTATTTTTGGGAGCGGCGTCCAAGTACGCACCATCAAGAGTGATGCAAATTTTAAAAAGCATCAGCGCAAGAGAAATGTTTAAACGGTTTCCAGAGATGCGAAAACAACTATGGGGTGGAGAATTTTGGAGTGATGGAGGATATATCGGGACGGTAGGAGACGGAGTAAACACAGAAATT
>JBCDHF010000596.1:0-2130 GCA_038750375.1 Cyanobacteria bacterium P01_H01_bin.15 | reverse complement strand
GGTGTTAGCACAGCCTCAAGCGTTCTGCAGGCAGTCACTGCGCGTATTCCTAAAAGTCTCAGTTAATGCCAGACACTTACGGAACAAGCACTATGTTGATTACTTCAATTTTCTTAAGGCTGAGGGAGGCCCGTTGTAATCAAGGTCCTAGACTCTCAACAATAGCAGTCTCTGAAAGAGGTTTCGATTGAGCGCTGCTGGCAAAACTGTAGAAAGCTCAAAGTTTTACATTTCCACCACCGCTAAGGACAATCATCAAAGCGGGCAAGAAACCGTATCGAGCATTGATCTGAGAGCTACATAGCGCCGCTGTCGGACAGGCTAAACAGGGTAAGTAGCCGCCGCAGAATTTTATCCGCTCTAGCTGTTGGTGCTAACGTGGTTGAAGTGGATGCCCTAAGATGACAGTCTCGCTTGCCCGCGAGTTTGCTCATTGAAAGTGATTGCGTCGTGAAAGGAAAACATCCGGCCAGCACCAGCAGGTCTTTTCCAGCTTCTATATCTTATGGACGAGATCAGATTATCCGTCTTATGGAAGAAGACGGGTGACCTCAGTTTTCAGTAAAGAGATTAGCTGGGGCATCTTTGAAGCGCAGCCGACAAAATTTCACTCGAAATGTAGTTTTCTTTGATTCAAGAAATGCGTAGGGCGCACAGGCGATCGCACAGGCGCAGATAGTCGTCGATTCTGGATGCTGCTCAGCGAACGACAGTTATTCGATACCTACCAAATTGGTAAATGAGAAAAGAGTCAACAAGTACGCTTCTTGCTTACCAGGGAACTTTAAAGATTTGATGAATGTCTGATATTCCTTAGGGTTGACATTCACGCTGATAGAGCGCCTCAATGGGCTCAGTCAATATCACTAGATCCCTGATTATTTAAGGGTTAGGGCCTGATGAGGGACCAAGAATAATATTTGCTACACCTACGTAATTTACGCAGAGCTTTACTGTAACTTTACACATTAACGCCCACATCATGAAAAACCTATGATAATATCATGAAGGAATTATTGAGATTTGATCTCAACGCATACGCGGCATTCAGGCTTTTTGGCGATTTCAATATTTGTTAACGACATGGGTCTATGGGATTGCTGCGATTGATCATCTGTGGAGTTTTATACTCCGGCACGAAAGGGCTAGCTGTCTCTTAAAAATTAATAAATTGAGTACGAGCGTAGCGTCTGTACTCATTTTTTTATGGGCGATAGCGCTTTTAGGAATCAATTTCTAGCTTCGTCCATATTGTCAGAGTCTGGGGTGTTGGACCACATTTTGTTGGTCCGAGGCAAAAAGGCTGCTGAATAACTTATTCGATTCCTTTACATCAAACGTTACTGAGGATTCAATCTTAATGCTTTTGACTTCACCGATAGTTACTGAATCGGCAGGCGATCGCGCCTCTGACTCAGCTTTTCTGGTTTTGGATGCCAGAGTTGATGACTTATCTTTGCTGCTAGCAGACCTGTCATCTCAAGACGTGTTGGTGCTCGATCCGGCGATCGACGGTATTGCTCAAATCACGGCGGCGCTTGCTGCTCGTCCGACAATATCGAGCTTACATATTGTGTCCCACGGGGCTGCCGGTAGTTTGCAGTTAGGCAGCACCCAACTGCATTTGGGCAATCTTGATCGCTATGCTGAACAATTACAGAAATGGGCCCCTGTCTTAAACGGTCAAGATATTTTGCTCTATGGATGCCAAGTTGCAAAGGGTGCCATGGGGCATTTATTTTTGCAGCAGCTGCATCAGCTCACTGGAGCCAATATCGCTGCTTCTAGTCAGAAGGTCGGTCAAGTCAGCATTCATCAAAATTGGATACTAGAAACGCAAGTTGGTGATGTTGTCACCCCAACAGTCTTTTCATCTGAGCTACAGCAGTCTTACACAGCTCATTTTGCCAACGTTGACTTCAGCGCCACTCCTGATACCTTGATTGAGTCGGAGGGTACTCCCTACACCTTTAACTTTAAGGTCGATGAAGCCATTCCGCCGGGGGAGAATGTCACGGTTCGCATTGAAGGCGATAGACCCCAAGCCGCTAACGATGAGTTATTTTTAATTGATTTGAAATTCGGCGGTCTTGCTGGTGGCTTGGGCACAGGTATTATTGATGTTTCTCC
>JBCDHF010000595.1:0-2135 GCA_038750375.1 Cyanobacteria bacterium P01_H01_bin.15 | reverse complement strand
ACGAGGCGCATCCGCTAACCGCTTTGCCACCGGCAACTCAGACGCCTGTTGGGCCTGCCAACGGCGCCGCCAACAGCGACTTGTCTGCTCCCCGATGCCTAGCTCGCGCGCAATCTGGCATTGACTTTCGCCGTCGCTGGCACGGAGAATAATCTGTGCTCGCAATGCCAGTTGTTGGGGCGGACTTGGTCGCTTCACCAACTGTTCCAGTTCGTGGCGCTCAGTTTTGCTCACAATCAGGGCGGGCAGGGCGGGGCCAGGCATCGGACTTAGTCCTCTAAAATCGACTCCTTAAAGATATATGCATTTCCGCCATGCGGTACTAGGCATTTAGCCTGTTTACACGTAATTTGAGCTGAAAGTCTTATTTGCGAACCGCTACAACTAACCGTCCTATTGATAGAAAAACTCCCAAGCTACCTTACCTTAGCGGAGTTCAAACCAAGCATTTATGTTCATCACAAAACTGGGATGCACT
Source organism: Cyanobacteria bacterium P01_H01_bin.15 (assembly GCA_038750375.1). Taxonomy (GTDB): domain Bacteria; phylum Cyanobacteriota; class Cyanobacteriia; order Cyanobacteriales; family JAAUTE01; genus JAAUTE01. Next base: position 1,657 of record JBCDHF010000595.1, on the reverse strand, counting down.
CCTACGGAAAACTGGGATGCATTCCTACGGAGTGTCTAAGTTACAACACTTGAGCGCTTTCAATCTTTAATAACCTTCTCAGCGAAATGTAAAAACAATACTGAATTGTACTTAGAATCAGAAGAAGCACCATAAATACGGGAATTTGTCCAGGTGGAGCTGGAAAAACAGTCATGGGGCCAGGCTCGGCCAATTTTTGAAGATACATGTAATTTGAATCAAGTAATTTATCCAGTGGATATACAAAAGCGAGACTCAAAATAATCAATGACGAACAATAAATCGGAATTTTTTTCAAGCTCAAGTTAAAATTTTCTTGTAAAGCTAGATATATAACTCCAACCAGAATCAGAATATGACTCCAAAAAAACTCAATAACTGAAAAGCTATTCCAGGGGATTTTTCCCAAGGCAGGAAATAATAAGCCAAGCATGGCTGCTGCTGGAGACCAAACGAGGGCAGCATTAATTATCCTCTGAGAATCTGTTATCAAGGCAATTGCAACCACAAAAACAGACAGACTACACAGGTGTAAGGGCAAACATTTTTGCACTGTATAGGTATGCAAAACCCAAATATGCATGCAATGAAAATAAACTTGATGACTGACCAATAAAATTCCTATCATTTTACCGTAAAACCAATTAAATTCTGAGCCCAGGAATTTGATTGAAACCACGGTGGTCGCTGCCAAAAAGATAGCGATAAAAAGAAAACTATTATGAACTTGATTGAAAGTTTCAAACATAAGCAAATAATGGGTATTAAATTAAATCCAAAAAACTCAGGAGAAACAATAGCCAAGAAATCCTAGCCTGCGCTAGCTTTAGCAAAAACTCTTAAAATCTATCAGAAGAGAAGATCAAAAGATTAAAAATTTCTTTTCCACCCAAAAACTCCTGCATTCAGATGAATGGTCACCACAGCTCGCATGTTTCTCTCTGAAAAAGTACCAGGAGGTTTCTATCAAGCAGAATCGATAATCCTTTTTTTAATAATTCTTTGTATGTTGTTATATTGAGAGGCACTCAGATGCATAACGTCGGGTGCATTACAGTTTCATTTTTCCTCACCCTAACTCTCTCTCTCAAGTCTGGATAAGGGCAAATTTGAAGAAGTGAGTATACTCAATGTAATACGGGTTTGAAGTCCATCGAAAGCCTTGTATTCGAATTGTTCTGATGACTTTGAGGTGCCATCACTTTAGGTGAAAGCTTTCCTACTTTTCAAACGTCCTCTCAGTCCTGGTGCCATCAAGACTGAACTAATTGGTCATATCGGAGTACCTGAGTTTAAGGAGGGCATGAGGTCGTTTACCGACATTGCTATCGATGCAGATGCGATCGCGTGTGCTATCCACTTTGCCATCGCTCAGCCAGCCAATGTTGACATCAATGAAGTCATCTTCCAACCATCTCAGCAAGCGCTATGGGGAGTCTCTTATGACCGCATGGTCGGTATGGATAGACTCCTCACGAATCCCTCCTCCCACACCACCTTGAAAGGCCTCAAATCGTAGCCTTGCTAGTATTTGACGGCTTAAGTCTCGATACCGATCCCCCTCATCCCCCAGCCCTTTCTCCCAAAATTGGGAGAGGGATTTAGGGTGTAGACGCGAAGCGGCTTCTCTTTGAGTGGGCTAATGTTACGCAAACTT
>JBCDHF010000594.1:0-2160 GCA_038750375.1 Cyanobacteria bacterium P01_H01_bin.15 | reverse complement strand
TTGCGATCGAACTTGCTGTAAGGGGCAATCTGACAGTTCAGCGCCAGACCAGCCTTGACGGCATATTCCAACACCTTTTGATTAAGTACAGGCAAAACACCGGGTAGTCCCAATACAATCGGATCAATGTGCGTGTTGGGGTCTGCTCCGAATGTGGTTGAACTCGGCGAAAAAATTTTGGTTGCCGTACTTAGCTGACAGTGGGTCTCTAAACCAATAACAGCTTCATATTGGGTTTTGGTGGGAGCAGCAGACGTCATGACAAACCGCGATCGCAATTAACTTAGTTATTCTAACCTTCGTCACTGAACTGACTGGCGTATTGTCTAGAACTTGCTCATTAATCAAGTATTGCCGGTCAAACTGGGAATGGAAAAACCGTCATCGGTCTATTAAAATCAGCCCCAACCCCACGGCCAATAACGAAGCTCCTTAAATTATGGGGTTCACAGCATATCATCAAAATTTATGTAAGACGATGGATGAGGGACGTTTTAAGGATGTGTCCGAATTGTCAAGGCAAATTATAAAAAAGACGTAAAGTAAAGACATGGTAGTATTTGGTTGGATTTTGCCACCCTGGAAAAGTGCACGATCGCTGTAGGGCAAAGTCTTGGGGATGAGGAGTAGCGGATTAATATAATGAATCGAATAGAGAGTGGTGCGGATACCGAGGTTCAAATAACGTCATCCCACCCCATTCGGGTTGGTGTGATTGGAGTCGGCAATATGGGCCAACACCATACCCGAGTCCTAACTCGCTTAAAAAATGTTGAGCTGATTGGCGTTTCAGATATCAATCTCGAGCTCGGGCTAGACACAGCCAGTAAATATCGCGTTCGGTTCTTCGAAGATTATCGTAATTTGATCGAGCATGTTGATGCTGTCTGTGTAGCAGTGCCAACTCGCTTACATCATTCTGTAGGCATGCTTTGCCTCCGGGCAGGTGTCCACGTGTTAATTGAAAAGCCCATTGCGGCCAGTATTGCTGAAGCCGAGTCGCTCGTGAATGCGGCGGCTTCCTCTAACTGCATTTTGCAGGTGGGCCATATTGAGCGTTTTAATCCAGCCTTCAAGGAGCTGCGCAATGTTTTACGCACTGAAGAAGTGTTGGCGCTAGAAGCTCGTCGTATGAGTCCCTATTCTGATCGAGCCAATGACGTTTCTGTTGTGTTGGATCTAATGATTCACGACATTGATTTGCTGCTTGAATTAGCTGGGTCTGCTGTTGTCAAGCTATCGGCCAGCGGCAGTCGCTCAGCTCATTCTGGCTATCTTGACTACGTAACCGCCACGTTGGGTTTTGCTAACGGCATTGTTGCCACTTTAACGGCCAGCAAGGTAACTCATCGCAAAATTCGGACAATTGCTGCCCACTGCCGCAACTCTCTCACTGAAGCTGATTTCTTAAATAACGAAATCCTGATCAACCGCCAGACAACAGCCAACACGACCACTAATTACGGTCAAGTGCTCTATCGCCAAGACGGCCTGATTGAAAAGGTCTACACCAGTAACACAGAGCCTCTGCATGCCGAACTAGAGCATTTCGTCAATTGCGTGCGCGGTGGTGACCAGCCTTCGGTTGGTGGTGAGCAAGCTCTCAAAGCCTTGCGACTGGCCAGTTTAATCGAACAGATGGCTTTAGATGGCAAGGCCTGGCACGGCGAAGATTTGGATTCTACAGTTATCGAAGCAACGACCGTAGCGGTTTAAGGCTTAACGGCTGGGGTATTTCAAATCGACGGAGCGGCTAGCCGCTCAGCAAATTTTGGCAAGTCCTTGATCTAGCATGCTAGATCAAGGACTTGTAAGTATGCGTAATAGCAGCTTAAAGTACGCCTAAAAGTGCTGAGGCAGTTCCTAGTCGCCAAAATTGATTACAGTTCCTGCGAGTATTTAGCGCCGCGATAAGTTAGCTCAACCTTTCCATGCTCTTGATGGGGCATAGAAAACCGCTTGCGCGTTAATCGAGCACCGCGATAAGTACCAATTTCCTCGACTGCCTGTTCCTGAAGCGGCGAAAGATTGGCTTCGTAGGTGTGACCGCGATATGAAAGTTTCATGACAATAGCTCCAGATAAAGGGTTTTCGAGAGTGAATCCAGATAAAACTGTATTCACTTATACAGTTCTCTTTCTTATTGTATGCAGAATTTGG
>JBCDHF010000593.1:0-2178 GCA_038750375.1 Cyanobacteria bacterium P01_H01_bin.15 | reverse complement strand
TTTTGTGATTGGCGTCACTATTGTTTCCATTGGCACCTCTCTACCAGAGTTAATTACTTCTTTAGTCGCGGTTCAGCGAGGCTCATCGGAAATTGTATTGAGCAATGTGGTGGGGTCTAATATTGCCAATATCTTTCTAATTGTTGGTATTGCTTCAATTATTAGTTCTAAGATTTTGCGAATCACATTTGATTTAGTCAGCGTCGATTTGCCTATTTTTGTGGGGTCCGCTTTTTTACTCACGCTAGCAATTTGGGACGGCAATTTTTCTTTTGGAGAAGCCGTTCTTTTTTTTGCAGGCTATATTTTTTATGTTTTTTATTTAGTGAGAGGGAACTCAAACAATCAGCTGATTGATTCTGATACCGAGACTCAACTAGATTTACCTCAAGATGCTCACGGACCTTTATGGAAGCTTTTTTTAGTACTCATTGCCAGTTCCTTGTTTATCTATGTTGGCGCTGACTACAGTATTAAATCTCTATTTTCGCTGTCTGAATTAATTCAGGTAGGTCGCGAAGTATTAGCGGTGACAGCCGTCGCTATTGGAACGTCCCTACCAGAGCTAATGGTGACCATCACAGCGGCGTTAAAAGGCAATGCAGAAATTGCGGTAGGCAATGTTTTAGGCTCCAATGTTTTCAACATTTTTGTGGTCATGGGCATTCCAGGCATGATTGAGCCGTTGGATATTCCTGTTGCTGTCTTACATAGAGCGATTCCGACCATGCTGGCAGGGACCTTGTTGCTTTTCTTTACGACTCAAGATAAGAAACTCACCATCTGGGAAGGCTGGTTATTTATTATTTTTTATGTTTGGTTTCTCGGGCAAACCTTCAACTGGCTTTAGCAAATCAATGAAAATCCTTGTCCTCGGTTCATCCTCGGATATTCCATAAAATCCGCTCAAAGGGCCTTAAGTAATTCATCAATACGGCTCACGGCAGAGCGATCGCCCTGCTCACGGTAAAGTTTTTGGGCCACGAGAAAAGAGTCTTTAGCTTCTAATTTGCGATTACGGCCTTTGAGAGCTAACGCCAAATTGTAGTGAGCACCAGGATCTTCTGGCAACAGTTCAACCAAACGACGATAGGTCAAAATTGCTTGCAGGTAATTTTCCTCCGCCAGATAAATCTTGCCCAGTTCGGTATTGGCTTCAAGAGAACGAGGGTCAATTTGGATCGCTTTTTCATAAACGGCGATCGCACCGGGCCAATCTTCCATTTGTTGACGAAGTGCACCAATCCGCAATTTTAAATAGACGTCATCAGGGGAAAGATTTTCAGCAGTTTGCAGCGCATTAAGACCAGCGTCCGTTTGCTGAGTTTCAATGAGAACTGCGGCTAACTGGAGTCGTAAATTGGGATTATTGGGGAACTGCTTAATCGCGTTACTGAGATAAGTTTGAGCGTCTTGCAGATTGCCTTGCTTCAACAAAACACTCCCTTGAAGTTCTGCTGCCTTTTCGTTTTTGGCATCTAAAACTTTGATTTGTTGCGTAGTGTTTTGAACTGCGACATAGTCTTCATTACGAAATTGCATGACCGCTAGGGCCGTTAAAAATTTGACGTTTCTCGGGGCCAAGGAGGTGGCATTGCGATAGGCATCGGCTGCGATTGTATTCTTGCCCTGTTGGGCCAGCATATAGCCAAGCGCATAGTGATAGTCAGCATTGCTAGGATCTAAGGCGAGAGCATCTCGGTAAGACTGTTCCGCTCCAGCAAAATCTCCGAGTTGAGCCTGCAAATAGCCAATACCCGAACGGACTTGGGCATTATCCCGGTCCAGTTGGGCAGCTCGTTCATAAACCTGAATGCCCTGGGCGTAGTTACCCGCTTCGACCAATTCCCATCCCTGTTTAAGCAAGTCATCAAGATCAGCACTCGCTGAAGAAGTTTGAGCCGACCCGGGAGTAGCCATGGTTGCGATCGCAAATGCGGCGGAGCTCAACATCAGTAATAAAGAAACAGAGCTTTTGCGAAACAGAAGATTGACTTTGAGCATGGTGAATAACTGGCAGAGAGGATTGAGGAAAAGAGACGTTGAATTTTGAAAGTGGGTTCACCAAATGAATCAAAACCGCGTGAAATTTGGGGCGAGCCCGGAGGCAGAAGCTCAGAGCTAGCGTTGCTAAGCCGGTAGCCCTCGTTGTGCTTCCTCGGCTACTTGCGGAATTTG
>JBCDHF010000592.1:0-2182 GCA_038750375.1 Cyanobacteria bacterium P01_H01_bin.15 | reverse complement strand
TCTATCGCCTCTTCAGGATTGCTTTCATAGAAGGCAAATCCTTTTTCTAAAGCTCTAAAGTAAGCGTCCAAATCCTCCCAGCGGGTTTCAATCGTATCGGACTTTCCAACGAGCCCACCTGCAATCAGGTTGGTATCCACAGAACTAAAGACAATCTCTCCGTCCCCTTCTTTTACGGCAGTTGTGAGCCAGGGCTCAAAGGTAACCGCCACATCGACTTGGCCAGCGGCAAATGCAGTGGCAGCCTCCGCAGCAGGCAACACGCGTAAGTCCAGATCCTCTAGTGAAAGATCACTGCCTTCCAAATAGGCCTCTATCAAAAGCGCCTGCAAGGGCAGCTCTTCCCAGGCAATGGTTTTGCCGACGAGGTCAGCGGGCGAAGCAACCCCTTTCGCAATAATGCCATCGGCACCATCTGAGTAGTCAGAAACGGCAATGAGACGTAGGGAAGGGTCATCACCAGCCATGACCACCATGTCAGGAATCGCGGTCCAAGCAATATCTACTTGATCGCTCGCAAGGGCAGTGTTGACGTCGGTAGCGACTTGAATAAACTTCTCATCAATATTGATACCTTCTTCCTCGTAATATCCCTTTTCTTCTGCAACAAACTGCGCTATAAATCCTGGCCACGGAGAGTTACCAACGACGAGCGTGTTAACGTCTGTTGCTTCGTCTGGCTGGGTTTGGGAGTTGCAGGAGACACAGAGACTTAGTGTAATCAGCGCAGTGGCCGCATACTTTCTAAACCGACGGAGGTGGATAACCATGGGACCTCATCAATAGGTAAAATGCTCGGTTTTTGACCACAAAACTGATGCTGTTTTGCCAGATCAAACGTTCAGTAAATATACGTCAGTTTATGTGCCTTTAACTACAAAAGTTTGGCGATATTTATGATGAGTATGCGAAGAATTGATGGCTGTAAAAATAACATTTAAGAACGCTGTTATATCAATATTGTGCAGTATTTTGCTATTAGCTTTGCGACTAGCAAAGTGCGTGTGCACCGGAGTTAAAATTCATGGCTCGCAATTTTAGAATTCACGGCTGGCACCTAAACAATGTGCGAGGCGATATTTTTGGTGGGTTGACAGCTGCCATTGTGGCACTACCACTTGCTCTAGCATTTGGGGTGTCTTCCGGCGCAGGTGCCGAAGCAGGTCTGTATGGCGCAGTGGCCATTGGCTTTTTTGCAGCCCTTTTTGGGGGAACGCCATCACAAATTTCTGGCCCAACCGGGCCAATGACTGTGGTGATGGCAACAGTATTTATTGGACTCAAGGCAAAGTACCCAGAAATGGGGATAGAGCTGGCCTTCACGGTGGTGATGCTCGGCGGGCTTTTTCAAATCGGGTTCGGGCTACTGCGCCTGGGCGAGTACATTACGCTGATGCCCTATACCGTGATTTCCGGTTTTATGTCTGGGATTGGGGTGATTATTTTTGCCATTCAGCTGGCCCCCCTCTTTGGGGAAAAAGGCTCGGCCAACGTGGTCGAATCTTTTCGCGATTTACCTGGGATAGTGAGCGATCCGAACTGGTATGCGCTGGGTTTGGGATTGCTGACATTGGCGATTGTGTTTGGGATGCCGGCTCGGCTCAATCGAATTTTACCCGCGCCCTTGGTCGCGTTAATTGTAGGAACGTTGCTGTCACTCATGATTTCAAGTGAGGTGCCTCGCATCGGGACCATTCCGCCTGGCTTACCCGATATTCACTGGCCCCGTTTGGAGCCAAACGCAATTAAAGACATGCTGGGATACGGCTTGGTGCTCGCAACATTAGGCTCTATTGATTCACTGCTAACCTCTCTAGTCGCCGATAACATTACCCGCACCCAGCACGACTCTGACCGAGAGTTGATTGGTCAGGGTATTGGCAATATGCTCTCGGGCTTTGTGGGGGGACTGCCAGGAGCAGGCGCAACGATGCGGACAGTTATCAACGTGAAATCCGGCGGAAAAACGCCGCTGTCAGGAATGGTTCACGCAAGTTTGCTGACAGCCGTGCTATTGGGTGCTGGCCCCCTAACTGCCAAAATTCCGGAAGCGGTGCTGGCTGGCATTTTGATCAAAGTAGGGATCGATATTATTGACTGGAGTTTTTTGAAGCGGGCACACAAAGTGTCTCTAAAGGCCGCCGGGCTCATGTACGGCGTGCTGCTGTTAACCGTCTTTGTC
>JBCDHF010000591.1:0-2230 GCA_038750375.1 Cyanobacteria bacterium P01_H01_bin.15 | reverse complement strand
TCCTTACTTGATCGCGACAAGTTAGGACTTGATCTGATTTGCTTTTTTAATATTCGTTTGAATGTGCATTCAGAAGAAGCGCTGCTTCGCTTTGAAAGGGCTGTGCTAGATATGCCATCAATTTTGGAATGTCATTATTTAACCGGTCAATTTGACTACTCTCTCAAGGCAGTCTTTCAGAATCGGAAAGAGCTAGAACAATTTGAACGCCGTGTATTAACGCCCATTCCAGAAGTCACACAAATCATCACCAGCGTAGTTTTATCAGAGATTAAGTCGACAACAGTTCTACCCTTACCCACTGATTAAATTGAGCTAGAAAATGTCTAATCACCCAATATTGATCGGCACCCAATGTATTTGGGCAGGAGAAGAATCTTCCCTAATCCAAGGTGCCACCCAAGTGCCGATTGTCCATAGTGTAGGCTACGGCTATAAGGATATAGACGAATGGCTAGAGGTAGCCCTTGGTCAAAAGCCCGGTCATATTTATGGGCGCAATACAAACCCAACCGTTGCTGCTTTTGAAGAAAAAGTCCGACTGTTGGAAGGTGGAGAAGCCGCAACCAGTGCTTCAACAGGCATGGGGATAATCAGTAGCACCCTTTTTAGTTTACTGTCACCAGGACAACGAGTCGTTTCTGTCAAAGACACGTATGGCGGCACTAATGTTTTATTTAATGAGTTTCTCCCCCGTTTCAAAATTCACGCTACGTTATGCGAGACGACCGATCATAAACAGATTGAGGCTGAGATTGCAAAAGGCTGCGACTTAGTCTATTTAGAAAGTCCAACCAATCCAACAACAAAAGTAGTTAATATTGCATCTTTGGCAAGTGCTGCACACAAGGTCAAGGCGATAGTGGTGGTTGATAATACATTTGCCACGCCTATCAACCAAAATCCTCTCAGTTTAGGAGCAGATCTCGTTTTACATAGTGCGACCAAATTTCTTGGAGGGCATGCAGATGCGCTAGGTGGGGTGGTTTGTGGCCAGAAAAGCTTAATTGATCAGATTTACCATTACCGGGAAATTAACGGCGCTACCCTCCATCCAATGGCTGCTTATTTACTCTTACGGGGAATGAAAACCTTAGCATTGCGGATCCGGCAGCAAAACGAGAATGCCATGCAAATTGCCACCTTTTTAGAAGGTCATTCAGCGGTAGGACAAGTTTTCTACCCGGGTCTGTCGTCACATAGTGGGCATAAGATTGCGAGTGAACAAATGCGAGGTTATGGAGGCGTACTGAGCTTCATGCTCAAAGAGGATAGTTTTGATGCCGTACGTCATTTTGTTCCGCGATTGCTATTTGCACATGCAGCGGCTAACTTGGGGGCAGTAGAAACGACGATTGGGCCACCTGCAACAACCAGCCACGTGGAGTGTACACCTGAACAACGGGCTGCGATGGGAATCCCGGAAGGATTAATTCGCTACTCAACCGGAATTGAGGATGTGCAAGATTTAATGAGCGATTTAGAGCAAGCATTGTCAATTTTTAATTGAATGAATGCTCTGCATGAGGATTTGAAAACAAAAAAATGAACACATATCGCCTAACAGTGAATGCTCGGTTCGCTCATTTTTAAATTTGCAGACGCTTAAGTCAGATTTAGCCCTCCATCTGATAGCAAAATCTCGCCTGTAATGTAGTGGCTGGCAATCAGCATGGCAGCGACCTGGGCGATCTCTTCTGGCTGTGCCCCCCGTCCCATGGGCGATCGCGCTTCCCAAAGTTCGCGGGCGGCTGTCCAATTTTTGCTCATCGGAGTTTCAACTAAACCCGGTGCGATCACATTCACACGAATTTGTGGCGCAAGACTCAATGCCAGCAGCTTCGTCATGTGATTTAGAGCCGCTTTACTGGCAGAATAAGGGATTGAGGCTCCTTTCGGGCGAATCCCAGCATGCGAACTAATATTGAGAACGCAGCTAGGACAGTCCCGACTAGATGACTGGCGTAAGGCATTTTCAGCCTCTGTAATGAGTGTCCAAGGTGCAATGACGTTCACTTCATACAGGTCTCGCCAAATTTCGGGTGTCGCTTCCTTGAGGGATGTATGGGGAATTGTGGCGCTAACCCCTGCATTATTGACCAACACATCAAGTCGTCCGTAATGCGATAAGACTTGAGCAATCAAATTACGAGACTGACCTTGATCCGACAAATCAGCTTGAAAATAAGATGCCCCGGGATATGCTGTCGCTAATGATTGACCAACGGAC
>JBCDHF010000590.1:0-2273 GCA_038750375.1 Cyanobacteria bacterium P01_H01_bin.15 | reverse complement strand
TAAAAAACGAAACCGTCTGGTACACCAATGATTTCGAGGCGGTAGAAAATCCCGATTCCAACCGCATCCAAACGGAGATCGTATCCGAGGGCGATTATGCGCTGAAGCTGCCGCCCGGTCAGTTCTTCGACTTGCCTAGTTTAAATGCCGAAGACATTGCTCGCTACGATTTCATACGCTTACGTGCCAAAGTCAGAAAGGAAAGTATAGAGGCCCCTTGGTGGCGAGGTGCCCTGCTCATCGCCCAAGGCAACTGGAAAGATGGTTGGCGCGGCCTCAGACTCGACGCCCTGATCGGTAATGAAAAGAACAACATCTTCCACACGGGTCATGCCGGTCAATGGCAAGAAATAGATTGGCGCGTCGATATTCCCGAGTCTTTCACCTTCTTGGATGACAAAGGTAAACGAGTGAGCGACCCACCTGCGAAAGTCTTAAAGCTGCACTTCCTGGCTAATGAGCAACCGCTGTATGTAGACGATGTAGAAGTGTTGGTGTACACCCGATAAAAAACTGCCCCGGTCGACCAGAGGCCGCCGGGACAGTCCACACACTATGAGAACACCCATTATAATCTTGTAATCCGGGTCAGTTTTGATCGCTGCCGATCCATCCGTTCCCGTTTTCGATATATAAGACGTTATAAAATCGCAAATGGATGCCTTTTGGAGTTGTTAAAATTTCCTTAATGATTGTAAATATATGATTTTCAATGAATTAAATTAAATCTTGATAGGTCTGAATGACGGGAGGCGGACAGTTTTTAGATATGATTTTTGGGGCTCGTATAGTATGTTTCGCACTTTCATTTGAACAGGACGGAGTAAATTCGCACTTTCGTTTAACCACTAAACCAAGACGAATTGTCAGCCACTTCTGACTTTTACACCTACATCTCAGCACTGGATACCGACACTTTCTGGATTGTGGCCATGATGTCTTTGCAAGCAGATGGTTACGGATGGACTACATCTGAAATCGCTGAACAACTGAAAAGCGTTGGGTTCGAAAGAGAGACAGGGTCCACTTTTAGCCCAGTTTTCATAAATGAGGTGCTTAACAAGCTGGCAGAAAAGGGAATGGTGGTCTATGGACCCAGAACGAAGAAAGACAGTTTAGATCTTCACCCTTTAGCGGCTCGGGCGGTTAGGCAGTATTTGCTGGCTTACTTCCCGGAAGATGCTTATCAAATGGGCCTGAAATTTTTGAGTCGCTACGGTGGGTTTTCCAGAAAGTATCCTTTTTGGCAGTACGATATAGAGACGGAGAAGGATGGAATTCAATTGTATGATGCTAATTCGCGTTTTGTCAAGAAGATATTGAGCGGCTTGGAATTGCTCGAAGAGGAATTTAAAGACGACGAGTATATCTCTGAGCTCAGTCGTCTGTGTGGGGTGGATGGCGAGATTGAGACATTACTCGCAGTTGGTGTTTTGCTACCGCCTTACCCATTAGACTTTTTTGATCGAATACCGGCTGTGGTAAGAAAGGAGGTTCTTCAGTTATTCAGTAGGCAGCCGTATTTATTTCATATTAATAGCCATGAGTTGCTTTGGTCGAGTTTGGAAAAGTACTTTCACAAAGACCGGGAGCTATTGATCAATGCTGCTATGCATTGGCTGCCAAATAGGCCGCCTGGAAGTGGGGCTGATTTTTTTGAGCGTTTTGCTGATCTGGAAAAATTATCGGCATGGATCGAAGGCCGCGAGAACCCTGGAGATGATACCGCAGAATCCCTATTAGATCAACCCATTTCTTCTTATGCGTTGCTGCTTCGTGCTCGTATTTTGCTCAAAGAGGGGATCATCGATGCATCTCAATTTTCGCAATTGGTAAAGCCTACGCGTAGGATGCCGTCTAAACTGATAGAGGCGGTGTCATCTCCTGTACACCTCAAAATGCATAAGGGTTATCCATTGAAAGCGGGGCCAGATTTAATGGAGATTACTATGCTCGCTTTCGGTCATTTGTGGTCTGGGGAGCAGATTAATAATGATTTGACTTTGGATCAGGTGCCTTATTTGTTGGATCATTCCAATTGTGCGTCTATGCCTTGGTTGAGGCAGCAGTTGCTACAGCTTTTTTCGCAGGTTATCTCCGACGACAATTATGATAAATCTTGGGAACACCTATTTTCTGATATTTCCCGTGTACCTGAGTTGCGCTTGTTGGACGGATTGGTGACCCCGCCGAGTCCTTGGGAAGAATTGATGGCCGTGTTAGAAAGCCAAGGTTTACCTGCAAAAGGACGACTTGCGGAAGTCCAAAAAAAT
>JBCDHF010000589.1:0-2302 GCA_038750375.1 Cyanobacteria bacterium P01_H01_bin.15 | reverse complement strand
CTGAGACGCAACGATTTTTCCCTTCATTTCTGTGAGAAGGTCCGTGACGGTTTCAGCACCATTTCGGGCGACGGCGACAGTTGATTCACCCAAGTTGAGGCTGTCAGAGATACCTTGAAATCCTTTGACGTCTGATTCCATTACTTTTGAAATGGCCCAGACTGCAGCATTATCTTTGGCGGTTGCGACGCTTTTGCCCGTTGAAATTTCATTCTGTGTGTCAGTAAGCCGCATGTTGATGGACTTAAGTGTTTGAAGTGCCACCATGGCACCATTATTCGTCAAAATGCTAGACATCTTTTTCCTTTCATTTGTGCTTTGCACAATTCAAGCGCTTGGGCAAAACCCAATTTAAATTTAGTCATTCTGACAAAAGCCGAGATGTTAATCGCGGGCCACCAAACTAGTGCTTTACGCGTTATAGAAACTAAATCTCACCAGAGTGTTAACAATGCTGCTTGGAAAGCTAAAAATCTATAAATATGGCTTTGCTCGTTATTGAAGATTTCATGTCTTGGCGATACTCAGCTCTCATCGATGAGGATTGAGCTTTTATGAACACTGTGGCCTTTGGTTTAGTAGAGACTTTTGCTGTGTTTGAGCAGAAGCGAAACATGGCTCAAGGGCTTCCTAAAGAATGGCTGTCAGATCACTCTAGCTTTATAGATGTGCTGAAGTTAGAAAGGGAAAGTGAAATTCAACACGAGCTAAGAGAAATTGATGAAACAAGTATAGAAGCGCCTTTGAGTTCCATTGGAGTTAGCGAATCCATAAAATATAACACTTTCGGAAGTGTTCCAGAGTTACCGTCAAAATCTATTCTATCTAATAAAACTGGATCTGGTCTTGGTGGCATCCGTGAAAACAAAGGTGTAAAATTTAGCAGTAATAGTACATCCCTAGTTAGCTTGATTACCCAAAATGAAGATGTAAATTTTGTTGACGGTCTTGAAGAATTCAAGCCAGTGGAAACTTTGCGAGGGGGTAAATTTGAAACTTTTACATTGGGAACAGAACAGTGGACGGGAGGTGCTTACATTGTGTCAGCCGCATTAGAGATTGACATTGACTCTCGTGAGTTGCAGAATCTTGTAGGCTTTTCTGATATGTGGGCGGAAGGACTCTCCGGAATTGATGATAGTGTTCGTGTAGTGCCTAAGGAGCCAAATGAGTTCTCTTTTTTGCTTATTGATAAGGGATCGATACAGCAAAATCTTATCGCTTTGACAGGCAAGGCTATTGCGGGAAATGGTAAAGATGAAACTAACTTTCCTAAAGAAGTGAGCAAAGTAAATATAAAACATAATTTTTACTCTGCGGGAAACCACAAAAATTATATTACATCAGATATTAATGTGCGTATAGCACGGAAAGCGCAATACTTAGGATATCTTGCTCCTGATTTAAGTATCAACGGCAAATTGGACAAAGCTACTGATTCCGTGCTTAATGAAAGTAGCCAGGATGCTGTGAACTTACTCGTTCTTAGTGACCCTTACACTAATCGAGCCGCGACCCAAAATCCAGTTGAAGTCAAAAAGAAAGATAAAATACTAACGCCGAGTGCTGAAAAAAAAGCGATAGTTGTAAAATCAGAACCGGTGGCTGAGCAGTTGACGGACAAACTAACTTTGAAAAATTACACTACAAATAAATCTACTCATTCTGACGATACGAGTATTCAAGTACTCCAATCTACAGAAAAACCTTTGTTGATTACAAGCGCATATTCCAAATATGACTTTCGACTTGGGCACATGAAGGATTTCACACATATTGATCATTCTACAAGAATTATAAATGATCAAAATACTGGTCAAGTTGACAAGATAACAAGAAATGAATCTACGTTGCAGATGCCTACTGGTCAGCGTTTTCACCCAAATATACCGAAGGTAAACGAAGCAATTCGACAAGAGATTATCTTAGAGCAAAGAGTGGAGAAAAAGAATTCTCGAAGTTTGTTCCAATTATCGTCGTAGATAGAAAAGTACTCGATGAAGGAAAAGAGCCACTGTTAGAGTATTTGCGATAGAAATCGTCCTACTCAAGACTAAGCCCTACTCGTTCAGATGGCTCACGTGAATTCCAATACACTAGTTTCGCTTTCCCAATTATTCGATCTTGGGAAATAAATGGCTTAGGCCAAAAACGGGCATCTCGAGAATTATCCCTGTTATCTCCTAACAAGAGCACCTTACCCTCAGGAACTCGTTCTGGGCCAAAATCAGCAAAACCTCCTTCCTCATAGCTTACATAAGTCTCTCTGACAGGCTTGTCGTTAACGATAAGTTGTTTTTTT
>JBCDHF010000588.1:0-2303 GCA_038750375.1 Cyanobacteria bacterium P01_H01_bin.15 | reverse complement strand
CAAGAAAGTCGGTGCTCAGTCTAAGGCTGTTTTGCTGAAGCGCGGTATGGCAGCCACCATTAACGACTGGCTCATGGCAGCAGAATATATTTTGGCGGCAGGCAACAGCAAAGTTATTTTGTGTGAGCGAGGAATTCGGACGTTCGATAGTAAGTACACTCGCAATACCCTAGATATTTCGGTGGTGCCAGTATTACGAGAGCTGACTCACCTACCGATCATGATTGATCCCAGTCACGGCACGGGCCAATCCCGATATGTCGCCCCAATGGCTGCAGCGGCCGTGGCAGCCAATACGGATTCGTTAATGATCGAAGTTCATCCCAATCCGGCTAAAGCCTGGTCAGATGGTCCGCAGTCCTTGACCCCTGAGGCGTTTGATCGTTTAGTTCCAGAACTCGCAACTATCGCTAAACTTAATGGCCGTTGGGAAATTGAACCCGCAACTGTATTAGCGTAAAGCTCTGATTCTATTGTTTTGAATCTTCTACAAAGCTAAAAAGCGATCGCAACAGTTTCGTTTGTGATCGCTTTTTGTATGCCAACTGTCTAGCGCCACTTGTGCAAAATGATGGTTGCTTATTTGGACGCATCTACTAGATTAAATAATTTAAAAGATATCCTCAACGATCCAACGAAGGCGTTGTTCCGTCGCTTCCCCTTTAAGAAAATCGAGACCGTGCGTCAGAAAGTTTTAATAATAGGCAACTCAGAATTGAAAATTTCCCAAGCGATCTGGCGACAGCAATAACTTCGCCAAAGATATAAGATTGGCAAAAAACTGAGCGATTTAAACATATTGTCATGCAATCATGCATAAGATGAGACCCCGTCCGTGAAGCACTTGGATTTACGGGAGACAGGTGACTTAATCTTCCATTGCCAAATAGGATGGTTACTGCTTCTTGAAAAACGCAGATCATTCTGTCTTGCACATCATCAAAGACTGACAAAAAATTAGTGTGAGTTCAAAACCAAGATCATTGGTGCCGATGCCTCTTCCTGATTGAGTAAGTGAAACTGTCTTGTATTGTGATTGGAATCCAGGCTGCACTGGACAGAGGCACGAAGAACTATCCTCGACCATCATTTCTGATAAGGATTGCAAAAAACATCTAATGCTCCCTTGTTCATGTTCCGATAAATCAAGCAATTAATATTCACATTTTTGCGTCTAACCAGATAAATCTTGTTTTCTGAGGATTGGATAGAATGTGCTTTAATCTCTGAATCTCTGGTTAATAATCAATTCGGGTTCACTGGACAACCGTCTGGATCTCAGTCGTATTTTGGGTGAGTCTTTATCATTTTTTGAGTTGTTGGAAAATAAAATTGCTGAAACGCCTACGAGCCAACGCTTACAGAGAGCTAGGCAAAGAAGAAGCAGAAGTCTCTCCTGGTAAGTGCTTCAGCTGTTTTTCTTGTTTATTACGCAATAAGTCTTTTAGTTGTTGTCATGCATAGACTTAAGCTGATATCTCTGCTTTTTGCTCAGTCATCGCAATTTTGACCCTCACCGAAGTGAGACCGTTCGCCGCCAGAGGATTTGAAAAATCAGCAATTCAGACCAAGAATATGTGGCATTAGTAATCTGACGGCGAAGACAGTTCTTGAGAAAATCAAGCAAACAGAAGACTCAGTCGATTTCAAAACAAAATTTGATTCAAATGCCATGTTTCCATGAAATAGATGAGAACTTTTTAGTGCTTTGCTTAGGGCTCTGTTTTATAGTTTTCGCGAGATCGCTTCGGAGAAATATGGTTTTGAGTTGCCTAATTCTAAAGCGTTCCTGCACGCAGCCGCCACTTTTGTAAAGGGGGGCGCTATATCCATGGCTGAAATGCAATGAACGGTAACTCCCTAGCTCAACCTGTTGTTATCTCTTCTTTGAGAGATGGCACACAACCTAGTAGTCGACTAAGGTAATCAATCTAAATTTCGAGAGATTAGAACTGCTTGAGAAGCTTAGTCCTTTGACAGAGATTGAACCAAAGAGTCAATTGAATTGATTGTATTGCCTTCGCCAGATTGCCTAGAACATTGCTAATTCTCAGTTGCCTACTACTAAATGCGTTCTCCGCCTCCCCTCATACGCAGGCACAGAAGAATATCGTCTCCAATAATAATTCTGTTCAAGATGCCAAACTAACGTCCCAAAAGTCATCTGAATGGGTACTGCTGAAAAATAGACTTCCCGCAGGGATCCATTCGTTGGGGACTGAAACCCAATGAAGTCTTTCTTTTCCACTCTTGCAAGAGTTCTTTTTTATGAGAGCCCTTGAATTTTCCAGAATTTTAGAATT
>JBCDHF010000587.1:0-2305 GCA_038750375.1 Cyanobacteria bacterium P01_H01_bin.15 | reverse complement strand
GTTATTAAGATTGTTTTTGTATTTTAGTTTCTATTGTTTTTGCACCAAGAACATCTGTAATGTTTGGCGCTCTCAATCACCTGTATATGAAAAGTGATTGGTCTCTACTGCAACTTTGATTGAAGCAAATAAGTACCTCCTTCAAACCCTTATCTTATGCCACTATCCGGAAAATACATTGATGAAACGGCATTGTCAATTTGAGCATTTTCCTTATCTGCTGGCACAATTATCGGTGTGCGGGGTTACCCTAATTTGTACACCTGGTGGATTGGTCTAAGGCAAGTCGTGTTAGAGGCTAAATCCCTAAGGATTGTAGCTGCCTACAGCGACCTGAAACGAAAGTTGGCGAAGCCGTATCCCACTGATATTGAGGTGTATGTGGGGGCAAGGACGCCCTTATTCAAGCAATCGATGCTAAAGCTGCGAGGTGTCATGTGTCGTACCAGAATCTATTTAATTATTTAGCGAGGTGCAAGCGTGATCATTGGACAGACTAGAAGGGTGGCGCTGGTTACCGGCTCAACGTCAGGAATTGGCAAAGCGATCGCCCAACGCCTCACCCAAGAAAATTTCACGATTGCCTTTCATTCCAAATCGCCGGTGGCAGCTGGGCAAGCCCTGGCAGCGAATTATCCTTGTGCTTCCTATACCCAAGCGGATCTGTCTGACCAAAGCCAAGCCATTCTACTGATCGAGCAGGTTTTAGCCCATCACCAACGGTTGGATGTGTTGGTCAATAATGCCGGCGCTACCGCCACAATTCCTCATGGGAATTTAGAGGCGGCAACTCCAGAGATTTGGCGAGATATATATGAAGTCAACGTCATCGCTCCCTGGACCCTGATTACAGCAGCCGAAGCCTCACTTCGACAGGCTTCTAATCCTGAACGTCCGAGCTGCATTGTGAATATCAGTTCCCACGCTGGCATTCGTCCGAAGGGGGCCTCTATCCCTTACTCAGCTAGCAAAGCGGCGCTTAATCATATGACTAGACTACTGGCGCTGACTCTGGCTCCGCAGATTCGAGTCAATGCGATCGCACCCGGTCTGGTGCACACTCCCATGAGCCAGAGTTGGACGGCAGCACGGGAGCTCTGGGAAACGCGATCTCCCATGCAGCGAGGTGCACAACCAGAAGACATTGCCCAACTTGCCGCCCTGCTCATCGATAGTTCGTATATCACCGGAGAAATCGTCTTGGCTGATGGCGGGCTAAATCTCACTTGATCTTTTTTGAGTTCACAAGCTTATACCTAGCAGTGGCTTAGGAAGTGAAACGAACAGACGATCACGGTCGGCAAGAACGTTGGTCAGTTTTTCCCAATAGCTATCGGTACCGAGTAATTGCTGGCCATCAACTTGACCGCAGCGTCGAGGGTGTTTTTGATCTTCCAAAATGACGCCCGCAGCCCCCAGGTGCTCAAGCTGCCCCACTAACTTTGCAGCAGAGCCAAAAAAGTGCACTCCCAATCGATGAGATTCCAGGCTTTCCCACACTTTTGGGCACTCTCCTTGATCTCTCCTTCAAGGACATTAGTGTATGTCAATCTGAAATAGCATTGCACCTAATCAATGGCTCTCGATTCCCGAGAGCTTTTTTATGCGAGTCTATTGACCCAGAATTTGTCAGGCGCGATCGCGTACAGTTCGGAGGCGATCGCGCAGAACTTTATCCAACCGACCTAATTAAAAACTAAGTGTCAGAACTCAGTCTCCAATATTCAATAAAAATCTGATGAAAACTTTTGGTGTCTATTCTTGTAATTACTCCTCATGCGCTCAATAGCCAACTTTCTAATTCCTTGAGCTTTTGTTCGAAATCTGCTCTCTGTTTCCACAGCGTTACCTTCTCTCCCATATACTCTCTCGCCCGAAAATATTGATTCACTTCCTCAAACGTCTCGCAAAATTCTTTCGCTGCCTTGAATTCGCCAAATCCCACCATCGGATAATACCGCTGCTTTGTTTTCCGATGGCACGGTCGCAACAATGAGTCCGACTTAAGCGATACAGGTTTAGGAATTGTTTAGTCAGCATCGTTGACCGTCCAAATTGCCCAAACTTTATCTTTGATAACAAGATTACCGGGCATATTAGGATGCCAATCTGGGTTACTGAGAATATACTCAGCCCCATAAAACTGAGCAACTTCGATGAGTTTTGAAGCGCTTTCTCTTTGGTAGAGAATATCTGACCCACCTCGATACAGTTGCGGATAGGTTTGGGTATTGGCTTCAATACCAAATATTTTTTCAAATCGATTTTTCCAGTCTAGAATGCCCTGATCCGTATAAGGGAAACT
>JBCDHF010000586.1:0-2316 GCA_038750375.1 Cyanobacteria bacterium P01_H01_bin.15 | reverse complement strand
AGATGAGAGAACTTCTACGACCAACTTGGGATATCGCTTAATATACCGATCGTCTCTGTCTCGTTGATCGCATGTGACGAAAGCATCGGGGTAATAATAAAATTCATCTCGAAAATTGACTTTGACGTTCCCAGAGTGAAATCGGCAGACAGAGTCCCCCAGATGAAGGTTCAAGCGGGTGAGTAAATTTAGCGCAATGCGATCATGATTATCCGTACCGCCAGCCATTGCATAGACTAAACCACGCCGGTACTCGTGACGGATAGAACTGTCTAGCTCGATGTTGAGATAGTCTGTGGGACTAATGAAATGGGGAACAGCAATCATATTTTTCGAGAAGGAATTGCTCTCAAGTCATTGTAGCGACTCACTTCATGAACCTCATTGATTTCCCTGTTGTGTGAGGGCTTTGCTAAACCCTTTCTCAATCGACCTTCGCCCAGCCATGCACGACTCGGAGTTTATCTCCTTCTGAAAGACTCCGCAAAAACGCCGCGTACCGCCGTGCAAAAAAAACGCCTATTTAATAAACGTCAGCCAAGCTGTGGTAATCCCATTGAACGGCAGCAGTAGATATGCTCATCCCTTGAATCGAAGACGTTAGGCGATCGCCTATGCCAACCCGTTCAGCTCCTGTCCTGCGTAACGAAAAGCCATCAGAAAGTCCTCCCCAATTGCCTTCTGCAGTCTGCCACTTCGCGCTGTCGTCTCGCTGCAAGGGGTAAAGTGTATGCCGAAAAAATCCTGACCGATTCCAGCCCTCTGGGTTTTCAACACCCCTTTCCTGTCACCGGCGCGGCGGCTATCCCTGCGGCGTCAATTTCAGAGGAAAACTTCCATGGCTCTCAATACCAACGCACTCTCATCCACCTTCCGTATCGGCACCGTTCGTCAACGCGAAGAACAAGCGGCATTCCGTAAATGGCAAGCCTGTTTCTACACCATCCGTCATCTGCTCTGGTCTCACAGTAAAGGGTCTATTTTCCGTGAAGCAGTCGAAAATGGAATCATTGAACCGGTAGCCCCTGGTGTTCGGGAAGAAAGTGGTAACTGGCAACAATCAGAATATGATCAAGACGACATCCGAGATTTGTATAAAGAAGCTTGGGAACAGTTCACAGCCGAATTCGATGCGGCGTTTGTGAATGCTGGTCAAGAAGAGTTAGTCAGCTACTCTGAGACTCATCTGGGCATGAATGAAACAGAACTACTCGAACTCAATCAACAGCGCTCCGCCGAACGACATCAACGATAAATCACCTCCCCCCAGGGCTTCGGCTCTGGGCATTTTTTGATGATATGTAAACCGCGATTATCCTGCGGATAGGCTTCGCTAAGGCCGTTGAAGCATTTAATCATTGCGATCGCTTGGATATTCAAGGAATTAGTCTAATAACTTATTTACTCATGCTCTGAGACAAACTTCTAAGATTAAAGACATAAGCACTTCAGGGTGTTTGTTCAAATTCCTGAAATGGAAATAACTGAACTTTCAGGTAAACAGCCTTGCCCAGTTCTTGAGCCAAATTGTTCTGTGCCCGAGCAACATCCTTTTGTGATATTGAACCAAATGGAGCCACGAGCTGGAGAGAAATCTCTATTTCTTGTGAGGATTCGGTCGCTTTTATTGCTGTTACGTCAGCAAATATTTCTTTATCCGTTTGAACACTCTCACGTGACTGAACCAAGGTTTCAAATATCATTTGCTCTAAAGCTGCATCATCGGACTGAAATTGTAAAGGAGATAAAATCCCGAGCAGGCAGGCAAACATTAACAACAAAGTGATGCTGGCTCGTCGCCAATTACTGTAGCCTTGAGCCACAAATACAAAAGCACAGCAAAGTATGATAGCAATTAAATTAGTTAGAAACAGTAAGGCTGCCCCTAAAACCAGATTTGGAACTCCTTCTTCATAACTAAAAAAAAGCCCGGCATCAACTTCCACTGAATTTCCAACTGCCAGACCAATTCCAATAATACATAACGGTGGTACTAGAGCGACAGCGATCGCGACTCCTGGAAGAGAAGTGGCAATGCTGCGTCGACTATACGCCAACCCACCAGCAACACCAGAACATAGGGCGATCCCTAAATCCAATAGCTGGGGGGTGGTTCGCTGTAGAATCTCCTCCGACACGACGCTTCTACCGGAGAGCGTTGTAACAAACCATGAGAGGAATATAGCAATGAAGACTCCTGTTACAAGAGTCAGAGTCGAGCGTGACAAAAGGAATTTTCGGGGATGAACCAATGAGTACGAAAAGGAAATTATTGGGTTCATCAGTGGAGCAATAATCATGGCAGCAACAACAGTT
>JBCDHF010000585.1:0-2329 GCA_038750375.1 Cyanobacteria bacterium P01_H01_bin.15 | reverse complement strand
TCACAATGTGGGTGGACTCCCCAAAGATTTACAGTTCAAATTAGTTGAACCGTTACGAAAGCTCTTTAAGGATGAAGTGCGTAAGGTCGCTCGGGTTATTGGCTTGCCAGAAGAAATTGTCCGGCGACATCCTTTCCCTGGACCTGGTCTTGCGATCCGCATTATCGGTGAAGTGACGGCTGACCGTTTAAATATTTTGCGTGATGCTGATTTTGTTGTGAGAGATGAGATTAGCAAGCAGGGAATGTATCATGATTTTTGGCAGGCATTTGCGGTATTGTTGCCGGTACGCAGCGTTGGTGTGATGGGTGATCAGCGCACCTATGCTTATCCGATTGTGGTGCGGTTAATCACTAGTGAAGATGGGATGACAGCAGACTGGGCAAAGGTTCCTCACGAGCTATTGGAGAGTCTGTCTAATCGGATCGTCAACGAAGTCAAAGGCGTTAATCGAGTTGTGTACGATATCACATCTAAGCCGCCGGGAACGATTGAGTGGGAGTAGTTTCCATATTTGTTTTTGCGATCGATCTCAGATATTTTTCAAATGGCATCTACTCTCTGGCGCAGAAGCAAATTTAAGTGGACGGAACTCATTCATCTCATTCGCAATGCCTTGAGCTATGTACCAGGAAAAGATCGCAAGGAGGTAGCGGCCGATTTGAAGCCAATTTTCCGCGTGGCTACTTTACAGAAGCCGAGTCTGCTTTGGAGCGGTTTGCCGAAAAATGGAATGAAAAGTATCCGAGCATTCCCGCCCTGTGGTTGCAACATTGGGATCGTGTCATTCCGTTCTTTGACTATCCAGCTGATATCAGAAAGGTCATCTACACCAGTAGTACCATTGAGTCAGTGAATCGGGCTCTGCGCAAAGTCTTGAAAACCAAAAGTAACATGGACTTGTCAAGTATTCCAGCTTACGAGGCCGATTTAAAAGCCACATTGGGTCCATCAGGGTGCGAAATTCTCGAACAAAGCATTATCAAGCAAGCGAAGACTATAAAGGAAAAAGCCAGAATAATCTTTGAGAATTTCATGAAAATTGTGGACTAAACGCCAAGAATTTCAAAAACTAGCTGTAATTTACATACTAAAAAGCGAATCATTACTGGAGCGACTCAGAGTGGCATCTTCCTGCTGCCGTAATAACTTCACAGCAGAGTCCTGGTGATAGCTTCGCTCTCACTACCCCATTCAGAGGATGGGCATGATTAATATTACTCCGTCTCCCAAGGAGAGCAGATATCGATTAAACAACCATTGGGATCTTGTGTCAGAAAACGGCGCTGTCCGTAAAATTCGTTGCGTGGTTCTTGGATTATTGGAAGCCCCATTTCAAGTGCTTTTTGATAAATAGCGTCAACATCTTGCACGACAAACGTCACATACATACCTGTAGGTTTCTGTTGGTATTGCTCAGGAATCAATTCATGATCCCGTTTTATGATTCCATATTCGATTTCCGAATTGTCTGGCGCACAAAGTTGAACATACCAATCACTATCGTATTGAACCTTAAATTCGAGAAGTTCAGCATATAATTTTTTGCTGCTTTGAAGATCGTCTGAGCAGATATTTGTAAGAATTCTCATCTCTATTCAACGTTAGAGCAAATTTTTTTGAGCTTAGGAGCGCAGAATTGAAACTCCAACGAGCCCTGTTTGCATAGACTAATGTATTTTATAAAAGGATATGTTAAGCGGAGCCAATATTGACCCAAGAATTTTTTAGAATGTGGAAAATAATTGGCTTGTAAGCAGTTCGATCACCTCATCAGCATTTTTATCAGAAGGGAATACTGGATAGAAAACCTTGATAATTTGTTCGTCTTCTGCAATGAGTGTAACGCGCTTTATGAGATTTTCTCCAAGTACCTCGAAGCTCGGCTTCGCATGATTGTTAATGACATAGGTCTTCGCTGCATCGAAAGAGTCGCAAATGTTCACCACCCAACCATCCTCAGATAGCATCGCTTGGTGGGGATGCCGATGAAGGAGATGAAATACCGCAAGTGGGTGAACTAGATGAACTAGAAACTTTTGTGGGTAAAAAAGCGGCGAGATCCCGCGTCGCCTAAAGGAGTAAGGAATACTTGCCAAGACTGCTCTGAGCAGAAGTCGAGCAACTCCGAGCTGATTAATATGAGGGTGGGCGCGGGGAGACCACTATGCAGAGGCATTTCAGCCGCTGTAGAATGAGATCAAAGGATAGAATTGCTATTTCGTGGAAACTGAGACCTGGAGAGTCTACCCAGGCTGGGATATACCTGTTTCTGCTCGTTTTCATCCCTGAATTAAGCAGCGCCATTTTTGTTTTGCGATCGCAAACT
>JBCDHF010000584.1:0-2360 GCA_038750375.1 Cyanobacteria bacterium P01_H01_bin.15 | reverse complement strand
TCTGCCAAAGTCGTCGTGGCAATTTCGCAGAGTTCCGCGTGGCAATGCCCATTACTCGCCATAATGCCGCCCCACTTCTTCACATCCCCTTGGTTGTAAAGCACCGGACGACCGTCAAAATAACTAAATCCACCACCCGCTTCGGTCAAAATCAACTCCGGCGCTGCAAAATCCCAATCTTTAGCTGCTGACTTACCGGAAAGCGAAATATACACATCAGACCCCTGCTCCAAAATCGTGGAAATCTTACCGCCTACACTTCCCATATAATTGCGATCCTTAAAGGGCATACGATTCAGCAATTCCTGGAAACGAGCATCCCGGTGAGTGCGACTCGCCACTAACAATAGATCGCTCGGCGTACTCCGCTCAGATACTTTAATCGGTTTAATCGTGCCATCGCGAGTTTCGACAAACGTACCGCCGCCCTTGGTTGCAAAATAAATTTTTTCGGCTTCCGGAATCGTCACCACCGTCACCATAGGCCGACCTTCAAAGGTCAGTGCCAAATGAATGGCATACTCGCCTGTTTTATCAATAAAGTCCCGAGTGCCATCTAACGGGTCTATAATCCACACCCAAGGCTCGGGTAACGGAGTGGTTCCTACATAAGTTTCCTCGCTCAAATAGCCAAATCCCTCCCCGGTAAAAGAAGCGGTCAGCTTCTCAACGATGTAGCGATTCGCTGCCAAGTCAGCTGCTGTAACCGGACCATCATCTTTGGAAATTTCTTTCACATCGCCGCGATAGTAGGACCGCAAAATATCCGCTGCCCCCCAACTGACCGTACGGGCAATCGCCGCAAAGTCAGACAGTCTTTCGGTTGGCTCAATTCCAGATGGAGACATAAATTGCATTCAGAGTGAAGAACTGGGCACATTATGCCATCGTTTTTAATATTTATTTAAACTTTTCGGTCAGCCACTGCCGCGTACCGAAAAACTGACAGCTAAAACTTGCGATTGCTGCCGCCGCACTCAGCGCGTACTCAAAATTCGCGCCGTCAAAGTGATAGCAAAATGCCCCATGAAAAAAGTCTCCTGCCCCAAGCGTGTCGCGAGCCTGAATAGGCGTGACTGGCATTTGACTTTTGGATCCGCGATCGCAAACCAAAATATCTTTCGCTCCTTGGGTCACCGCTAAATACGGAATTCCTAAATTTTCCAGGTAATCCAGGGCGTCAATAGAGTTTTTGCAGCCTGGCGGACGGAAATTCGCGGATGCAATCACAGCCGTGGCAAACGGCAAAACCGTCTCAAATCCTGGCTTCCAACTCCCTCCATCAATCACGATCGGGATGCCTCGGCCTTGGGCCGCTTTTGCGCTCGCAAAGCTAACCGCCATTTGATGTCCATCGATCAATATCCCGTCGCAATCATTGAATTGAGCAAGCTGCAATTTATCAGGATTCCCTTGATGCTTAACTGCATTCCTGGACACCACTGCGCGATCGCCAGTCTGCTTCGTCACCAGAATGGTGGAAACTGGCGGCGGTTCAGAGTTTTCTGGCTTGAGATCTAACTGTTTAATTCCTTGCGGCTCAAGATCGGCCTGAATCAAACTCACTAGCTCATGGCTACCAATCACGCTAAGTAAATTCGCCTGACCACCCAAATATTGGAACGCCACCGCCGCATTGGTCGCTGGTCCGCCTGCGGCGATCGCTTGTTCGAGGGCTACCAGTTTCTGATTGGCATGGGGGACCGCATCGACTAAGTAAACAAAATCCAACGTAGTCAGCCCGACAAATAAGGCGTTTTTCATAAGTTGTGAAATAGTTTGAATTGCTTAATCACGCCCTTAAAGACCTCTTTACTTTTCCATAACCTCCAGATGTCTTCGGAATGCTAACGTCCTTAGCTAGAGACAATTTAGAGCGAAAAACAAGATTCAACAATTAAAGTCACTTGGCCTAAATTGCCACGTTCTGGGCTTCATAACCGGCTGACTTAGAAGCTCTAGAGCAGAGCATCGATTGCCCCGCTAACAGTAATCATGCCGCCCAGAGTCATTGATGTGCTCGGACGTTAGACTGAGAAGATAAATCAATAAAAACTGATATAATCAAAAAAAATTGAAACGTTGAGACGTATTTGGACTCTTCAAGTCGGCTTTGTTTTTACGCCAGTCAAGAGAATTAAACCTATGAGCACAAATCCGTCAAGTGTCAACCCGAATGCGGTACAGGCCGGTGGGCAGCTCAGTTTTTTTGAGCGCTACCTGACCCTATGGGTTTTTCTCTGCATTGTTGCGGGCATTTTGCTCGGTCGTTTGTTTCCGAATGTCGCCGTTGCGCTGGACTCGATGAGCGTTTATCAGGTTTCAATTCCGATTGCCATTTGTCTGTTCTTCATGATGTA
>JBCDHF010000583.1:0-2362 GCA_038750375.1 Cyanobacteria bacterium P01_H01_bin.15 | reverse complement strand
ATGTCTTTGACAACCTTCTCGCCGTGGCTCCGCTTGGTTCCGGGTTTCTGTCTCATCTCCACTCCTTGGTGGCTACGATGTGCCAGAAACCCTCTGTTATCAAATCGACCTAAACTGTCCCATTGGCGCTGACGTCAGACACCCAATAAATGTTTGTCTTTCGCAAAGATAACCGCACTGCCATTAGCGGCTACGATATTTGAGGTCTTCGCCGCGAATGGCAGTGCTTTGTTCCAATTCGAATTTTAAGCTGTACCTTGAACGTTGGACGCCAGTCAGTTGTTTTGGTTGCTAAATCAAAGCGATACGCCGACCTATTGAGCGGCTTAGCGTGTACTCTTGTATGGGTAAGATAAGAACCGCGGACCTACTGATTACAAATCAGAAGTTTATTATAAGCGCTGAATTAAAATAAATAAGTTAAATCAAATATTTAATATAATTTCGTCGACTTATTTACCGTGAATATATGAGGACTGGGGGACACATGGGGGACAAACAATCCATTTTAGACCCTATTTAGTTCTGCAAACTTGCTGGGCGGTTCAAGGCCAAAAGATCCCGTTTCCACCATTGTCAAACGGCGAAGCTTTGAGCATTCCACATAGTCGGCAAGGGTGGGCGCTAAGCCACTACTGCGGCCTGCTGAAAACCAAAGTAAGCGGTGAATACAGCCCAGACAAAAAGACTCAAAGATAACGATGCAGAAATCACGGCGGCAACATGGAAAACGATTCCTGCCGTAAGCAACTTTCCTGGCGGGTTATCGTAGAAAAACTGAGTAACGTAGGAGCAAGCAGCCGCTAGAGCTGCTGTTGCTACACCCATTGAGAATAACAACAAAGCGAATGAGAACGCCGATATTAGCGGCGCTTGCTCTACGCTGTAATTTCCAATGAATGTCATCACAGCGATTGAGGCTCCGCCGTTTATCAGAATCAGCGCGCGGATTGCGCTCTGACCGAAACCAATCACAGCTTTTGCCATCTCCAATCGAGTTTCCCTCCAAAGCTGCATTCGATGCTGGTATTTTCGCCATAGGCGTTCATTGGAACTGTCTGACTGTTGGAGAATTCTATCGAGCTCGGCAGAAAGCCTAAGAGGATCAATTGTTGCTTCTGTATCGGAAACAAGCGTCCGAACATCATCTCTCAAATTCTCAATTCGGTCCCTTAGCATCATGATAGCCATATTCCTATTTTTCGCAGCAAAGTACCGAAGCCAGCGAGAGCTGCAAGCTGGGTTTGGCTGAGCACCCATCTACTTTTGAGGTAGGGGCCTCTACAATATAGAAAATCCAAGAGAGTGCCGCTGAGTAGTTCGGAACCTTTTAACCAAACGATAGATTAACCATAGTGAAGTGGTACGGCGAAACATCGACGCGAATAACAAGCCTCACCGAATTATCGCCCTCGGAAACCGGGGGTGTTAATAACACTTGTGTTTCGACATTCAGCCGCGTCAGCAATTCATCGTCTTCCATTAGTACGTAAAATGGATCTTCACCGTGCTCAGGCGAAATCTCGTCCGTTAGCTGATTGGCGTCTGGCAGGCGAAGAGCATCAATTAGTGTTTTGACCCTGTTGTCTATGTCACCGTGATTGACAAGTGACCCTGGCGGATCACGCCGCAAAAACAATATGTCCAGAGTGCAGTTAAGAAACCACCCCTTACGCACCAAAGGTGTGAATCTAAAGCGACCTGTTTTATGTGCCTCTGGGACTAGTTCACTCATGGGCAACATATCACCGCCGCCAGAAATTCTGAATATTGAGTCTGGTGCGCGCGAGTTTCCCCGTGCGAAATCCCTTTCGGTGGTTTGCCACTCGGCTAAAAACTTGTTTGTTTGCCAGTGTCTTTTTAATTGGGGATGAAACTGCCTACGGATTTCATGCAGCAGCATGTTACCTCTTTTTCCCTTTTTGTTTTGGAGTGAGGGTAAGTCACCGTCGTATGTTAAAATTAGTTTCAAAACCAAGCCCCAAATTACATCTAGTAGCTTTGCTCAAACGCTTCGTAAGTCAACTACGCTAGGCAATTGTAGGTTACTCAAACACCCAGCACATCAATCACACTGACTGCTCCGGGTTCCAATGCCCTGTATCGCCGCTGGCGACCCGCTGGGATGAAATGCCCGGTGTCTTGGTTGGCTTCGTTTCCATTGAAGTTAACCCGCATGTTGGCGCTGGCATGCAGTTCAATGACTTGCCCTGGCCGAAGATCCTAATCCTTGCCGCTATACTGAATCGTGGTCGCAGAAAGGCTCGTGCTTGTTGACCCCGATGCAAGGTCGTGCGTCATCGGCATGCCCTTCGCATCGTCTGACACCGTAAAATTTACAACGCCCATCGGTTCACCTGCT
>JBCDHF010000582.1:0-2371 GCA_038750375.1 Cyanobacteria bacterium P01_H01_bin.15 | reverse complement strand
TGCTTGAATGCGATCGCAATGTTTTTTGATGCGTAGTCATGAAGTGATCATCAAAACCAAAATGGCAATCCTGCGATTTTCTAAATTTTGTTCATATCGCAAATTTCGGTCGGTTGTTATTAACAACTCGTATCAGGCGTCCTCGTCTGTCTTCAGTAAATTACCGTTAGAAAATTCAGACCACCCTTGTTCATAAGCCGTATCCACACGATGCTCGGAAAGAAAGCGACGGAGAGGTACAGGCGTCCCCTGATCAAAAAGAATTTTCATTAACTCGCCAGACGTTCTAGCTGAGCTAATTCATAGTCCAGCAGCGCTTCCACTTGAGCACGGGTAACCCCCGGAAACCAGTCCAAAAACTCATCAACAGAGGCTCCATCTTTGAGATTCTCGAACAAAGCCGACGCCGGTACGCGAGTCCCTTTAAAAACTAAGGCGCCATTGACTTTGTTCTGGTCGCGCTCAAGTATGTTTAATGCCATGGTGTTGGTCATTGCTTTTATAAAGCTCAAAAAATTGGCCCTCAATGCTTTCTATTCTGACGCCTAGAATTGAAAATCAATCGCCTACTCAGAAAATCAGAACCATAAAAAGAGGCTCCCAGTTCAGACAGAACCAGCAACCTCTTAGAAATTTTTGACGGGGATTAAACCCCTGGGCCATTAGCGGTTTTGAGTCGGGGCAGAGGTGCGCTCGCCGAAGATAGGGTGCTGACCATCGCGATAAGGAGCACCCGCATCAGCAGGAGTTGCGATCGCGGAGATGGTAGCCATGAGAGCCAAAGTAGAAAGAGTAAAGCGTTTCATGATTAATAGCCTCGATAGTTGTGTGTGTAAATAAAAGAATCAAATAAATTAGCGGTTAGTTTGAGTCGGATTCGGGTTGCCGAAGATGGGGTGCTGACCATCTCGGTACGGAGCACCGGCATCGGCAGGAGTTGTGAGCGCTGCTATAGAAGCAATCAAAGCCAAAGTAGAAAGAGCAAAGAGTTTCATGATTAAAAACCTCGATAGATGTGTGAGTGAGTAGAAGAATCAAATAAATTAGCGGTTAGTTTCAGCCGGATTCGGGCTGCCGAAGATGGGGTGTTGACCGTCGCGGTAAGGAGCACCCGCATTGGCAGAGGAAGTAATAGCGAGAGAAGAAATAATCAGAGCGAGAGCAGAGAGTGTTAGGCGTTTCATTGTTTTTATCCTCGGTGCGAAGTGTTTTGTTTGGTACAACTCAATAATCACCTATCTACTAGTTAGTAGAATCACCTGAAGCGACGATTTACTCGGATTAATCCCGGCTCACCCGATCAGAGGAGTCCCTATTTTTCGGAAGTCTGCGATCGCATCTCACAGTCTATGCTCAAGATGAGAAAGGGGATTACATGGATTGGGACCTTTGCGATATCAGAACGTTCTTGAATAAGATTGCATTTTCTTTTGGTCTCCACTGCCATGAAATGGGAGAGAGTACAGGGTTCCAGATATGGGAAGAACAATAGGAACCGTTTGATATACAGTCTCAACCTGTGCGGAGCGGTTTCAGCGTCTTCATGGACTTTCCTAATAAAAAGACACCCGCTTGAGCAATCTCGACATAAAAAAAGCCAAGATCTCTCTCGGCTTTTCATTTATATGATTTTGTTATCTACAGATATGACTTTCTAGTACTCAACGCCCTGATACTTGAGCCTCGACTTAGCTGCCCTCTCAGCATATTGAACTGTACGCAGACTTGTGATTTCAATGAACCGCCGAGATACACATTATTTTTCCTGCAGATTGGGAACGACTGGGTGGTTTGAGCCATAAGCATTACCAGGAAACTTTGTTGTATCCACATCTCTGATAAAGCGAATTAAGCCCTCGAAATACACTTCGGCATCATCGAATTGCGCCGAATGACTTCCGTTGGGACAGTGATGATAGCGACCGCGCTGAACTTGGCTAGCCATCCACTCCATATGTTTCGGGTCCATCGTATCGTGAGTAGCCCCGATGGTGAGCGTTGGTATTCGGAGCTGATTCAAATCGGCCGAGCGGTCCCAATTCTTGAGTTTGCCGCTAGCCCCTAGCTCGCTAGGACCCTGCATTGGAATATAAACGTCCGTATTCAGACGGTCAAAGCCAAGTTTGACAGCATCGGGCCAGTCCTTGGGCGGCATGCGCAGGACATGGTGTTGATAGTGGTGCTCAAGTAAGAGTTCCATATAGCGCGGGTTATGGTAATCTTCAGCTGCCTCAAACGCTTTGAGTTCTGCTAGCACTTCCGGATCCATTTGTGACTTAAACACGGTCTTAGCATATTCGTTGTATGCAGGAATGCTTGACATCATGTTTGATATCATCAGTGCTTTTAGCTTGTCTTGATGTCTGAGCGC
>JBCDHF010000581.1:0-2376 GCA_038750375.1 Cyanobacteria bacterium P01_H01_bin.15 | reverse complement strand
GTTTAAATTCGGTGAGAGAACGGATATCGGTCGTTAAATCAAGCATGTCTTGAGCGTTGAATTAGCATTGACTTCTATGTTAATCGGCTTAGCCTAATCTGTCGTGTCCGATTAAGCAAACGTATACGACTCAGACCTTGACGATCGCCGCCCTTTGCTCAACCAATTACACCATCAAGACTCAAAAATCAGAATCCCTATTTTCTATTTTCCCCACTGCCTACTGCCTCACGCTGATTGGGCGTTGGTCTGGAGCGAAGCAATTAATTTTTGGTGATGTTCGAGAGCCACGCTGCGGACGAGAGGATGTAACCCAAACAAGCGTTGATTATTGGCGGCGATCGCCGTTTCCACAAGAAAGCGGTAAAACAACTGATTGAGGGCAGTTTCCTGGCGGTCGACGGTGCAGGGTTTCCCTTCTAATCTCTGGGTCAGCGCCGTGAGTTGGAGCAGCCAGCCTTGCTTCTGGACGGGAACACGATAAACCGAGGCGGCACACAGCAAATGGTAAGCATCTGGCACGGTAGCTAAGCGGCTAAACACCATCTGTAACCGTTGCCGATTCACTTCTAAGCGTACTTTGCGAGTCAGTTTATGCAAGCGCCATTGATCTTCGAAGCCCATTGTTTGGCCTGCTATCTCGGCGGTGGCGATCGCCTCTTCGACTGCTTCGATTTTGGGTTGTACCTCATCCCAGTAGGCTAAAATATTGCCGCCAAAAGCTTCCCAAATTTCACCGAGAATCACCCGCAGCACCAACGGATGACCACGATAGGCATGGGCAATGCGCAGCAGAATTTTTGTTTCTGGGGTATTTTCTGTCAGCTCAAAACCGACCCGTGCCATCAGTTCTTTTTGCTCAGGGAGGGTTAGCCCAGTCAACACCTGACTCCACCACACTTTGCCGAAACGTTGCTGGGTAATTTCGCTCGGTAATTCCTGCGACGTAATCACAATATGGCTCTGACATTCCGGTAAGCACAGCAGCCGCTGGAAAAACTCTAACCACAGGCGATCGCCCAGTAGATTTTCTTCGCCGGAATCGTCGGGCTGGAGGAAATATTCAAAGGAATCAAACAGGATAATCTGCGGTGTTTCAATTAGTCTGCTGACCACTGTTTCCAGTAAGACTGAGGGGATGAGCTGGTCGGGAGTAACGGCGATCGCCCAAGTTTTCAGCCAACGGCTAGCCACAGCCACAAAATCTCGCTGGGTATCTTCACCATTCACCCGCAAAATCTTTGGGGAGGCGATCGCCCCCCAGTCAGAAGCTTGCTGGATTAGGTTTTCGGCTAGGGCGGTTTTGCCAATGCCCGTCAACCCCAAAATCAAGAGAATGCGGGTATCCCCTTTCAGCTTTGTTTGGAGAGTTTGAATGATTTCGGTGCGACCAACCCAACAGTCATCGTAAGCAAGGGCTTTAAAATTTACCGTTTCTTTCGCTGTCGGTGGAGCGATCGCCGTGTCCCGGTAAATCAGTTCGGCTGGCTCCAGTTCTAGAACATCGCAGATTTCCTCAAACTTAGAGACGTAAATCGGTTTGCCGTTAATAAAGTTATTCACCGTCGAGAGCGCAATCCCCAGATGAGCCGCTAAATATCCTTGGGTCAGAAAGCCGTGGCGCTGCATCGCCTGTAAAATCCGTGGCTTCTGGGTAATCTCAATTTTGACAGAACGGGCCATCGCTTTCGTCGTAACACTCTCCTCAAATTCTACTCAAGGGCGATCGCCTTAGTTGCAAGGATTTTATAATCGAGATGCAGATCTACTTGTATTCTCAGTATGCCAGCGAAAGATAAATTTCATAACCTGGTGAAACAAGCTTTAGTCAAAGAGGATTGGAAAATTACCCATGACCCGCTGTACTTGAAGTTTGGCAAAAAGGATCAGCTACAGGTCGATCTTGGTGCTGAAAAGATTTTGGGCGCAGAAAAAGCAGGTGAAAAAATAGCAGTCGAAATCAAAAGTTTTTTGGGAGACTCTCCGGTAACAGATTTTCATGCAGCGCTCGGGCAATTTCTCAATTATCGTTTTGTACTAGATAACTCAGAACCAGACAGGGCTTTATACCTCGCACTTCCCCATTATGCTTACAACTCTTACTTTCAGAGAGACTTACCACAGGCTGTAATTCAAAACTATGGTTTAAAGCTCATTATTTACAACACCAAAACAGAGGACATGTTCGATAAGGTGGTGGGAGCATCGCACTTTTTCGTTAGTGATTGTAAAGCGAAAGAAATCATGCGCGGCGTTGTCGCGAACCAGTCCGGGTATATGGTGCCAAAGTTGGTAAGAGAAATCCCCGGACAATCAAGTAAGACACCCATTGATATTTACACAGACGCATAATTGTTTACGCAGATGCATAGGGTT
>JBCDHF010000580.1:0-2400 GCA_038750375.1 Cyanobacteria bacterium P01_H01_bin.15 | reverse complement strand
GTGCCGCTATTCATCCGCGAGTATGGATTTGTTCGCGAGCCCTGAAATTAAACCGCTCAGCCTCATTAAAGATTAGAAATCGATCTGGAGAGGTTTCTAATTTGGAATTAAAAAAGCAGCAATCTCTGAGAGGTTGCTGCAGGGAAATATTCAACTATGACCGGTGTCTCGATCCTAAAATTAGATCAAGCCCAAACCGCGAAACACTCTGTACGCGGCGATAGCTGCGACAGAGTATGCCAGAAAAATACCGATGAACAAGGGGGCGCCAGATACTGCTTCCATGATGTTTGTTAAAAAGAACTTCAAAAACGATAATTGTTATTGTACCGATGAATGTTCCGCTGGCCTGTATTCATGACCATTATTCCGGTTAACCTACCCCAAGCTCCCAAATTTTATACTGTCGACATTGCAATCGAGAATTTGGTCAAGATTGGCTCTGCCCTTCAAGATTTAGCCAAGCTTGGGCGAAAAGTTTTGCTGGTGTCGAATCCACAAATTGCTAAACTATACGGCCAACAGGTTAAAACGTCCTTAGCGGAAAAGGGATTTGACGTTTCAGAACATTTAATTCCCGCTGGCGAATCCTATAAGACGCTGGCTTCTATTGAACGCATCTATGATCAGGCACTAGCTTCTCATTTGGAACGCTCCTCGACGATTTTGGCCCTAGGGGGAGGTGTTGTGGGGGATATGGCCGGATTTGCAGCGGCGACTTGGAAGCGAGGACTAAATTTTGTCCAAGTTCCAACATCTCTATTGGCGATGGTGGATGCGTCGATTGGTGGGAAAACGGGGGCTAACCATCCTCTGGGTAAAAATCTGATTGGGGCCTTTTATCAACCACGAGTTGTTTGGATTGATCCAACTGTTTTGTGTTCGTTGCCTCCTCGAGAATTCAGAGCCGGGATGGCAGAGGTCATCAAGTACGGCATGATTTGGGACCGAGAATTATTTCAGCAGTTAGAATCCACCGCATCTCCACTGACTGATCCGCGCACTATCGACTCAGAATTACTTTCATACATCTTAGTGCGCTCTTGTCAAAGCAAAGTAGACGTCGTGACTCAGGATGAAACTGAGCAGGGGTTGCGGGCAATATTGAACTATGGACATACAGTAGGCCATGCTATTGAAAGCTTGACGGGCTATGGCAAGTTGGTTCATGGGGAAGCGGTGGCGTTGGGGATGGTTGCAATAGCCGAAATCGCAGTTCGTTCGGGATTACTTACGTCTGAGGTTAATCAGCGACAAAGAGCGCTTATTGAAAAATGTGGATTACCCACCCAGATTCCGGCAGAGTTGGAGGTAGAAGCGATTATGGGGGCCATGCAGCATGACAAAAAGGTCCAAGCGGGCAAAATCAAGTTTATTGTGCCGCGTGATATTGGCTGTGTAGACCAGAGCGACACTTTAGATCCTGAAATTATTCGCGTCACTTTACAAGATTTGCAACAGTCGCCGGTATTGTCGGCTTAGTTTCCAAGTCTCTTTGCTATGAATATTGCGGCCAATTTTGATCCCATCTAGTGACCATTTACCCAGATGAAAACGCCCCCACCCCCTTTCCAGGCAAAGTGAGGAGAAGGCATCTATCTGGAATTAGCAGATGGACGACGTGTTGTGGACTGTCTGTCCAGTTGGTGGGTCACAGTTGGGAGACTATGCCGGCACTATGCTTGAGCTCTTGGTACAACGGGCCGGGGAGATGAGTATGTGTCGCCTTGAGTTTTTACCGCCGGTAGCACAGATTGCGAAAGCCCAGGATACGCTGGTGATTTATGAAGAAGTGATGACGGGGTTTGGTCGTACGGGCGCCCTGTTTACTTGCCTTAAAGCGGGGCAGTGTCGGATTTAATTTGTCTGTCTAAAGAGTTATCAGGGGAATGTCTGTCCTGATCGGTTACTGTGGCTAGCGAGGAAATTTACCAGACTTTTTATAGTGATGATGCCGACAAGACCTTTTATCTTGTTCACTTTTTTACGGGCAATCCTCTAGCCTGTGCGGTGGCTGTGGCGTCTTATGAACTGTTATCCCAAATCCTGACGCAGATGAACGTCTGGAGTCGTTCCATGCCCGTTTAATGGATATGAGCATTTGCGATCGCTGCCAATGATCAAAAATCCCCGGGTATGTGGAACGATTGTCGCGATGGAAGTCATTACCGATGGAGGTGATGGCTACTTCAATAAAATTGGACCGATTCTTAAACAGCGCTTCTTGGAGCAAGGCTTGCTGATTCGGCCCCTGGGCAACACAGTTTATCTGATGCTGCCCTATTGTGTAACAGAAGCTGAGCTGATCGATATCTATCAGAAAATGGTGATTGTTTTTGAGTCGCTTTAGGGCGCGCATAATTAGCTGAACCAGGCTAGCTGATAAGAGGTCTAACGAGT
>JBCDHF010000579.1:0-2439 GCA_038750375.1 Cyanobacteria bacterium P01_H01_bin.15 | reverse complement strand
TTTCCATCAAACCCGGTCCTCTGCGAGAGGTCATATCGCTATGCCTAGTCCCGATTCGCAAGATCAGGCAAATCTCCAAAGCGTTTTGCACAAAACGACCCAGCATTTATCCGAATTGGCAGCCAATATTAGTAATCTGTCTGTGATTACCTGCTTGGAAAGAACTGATATCCCTCCAGAGTCCGCCGTTGTCGAGTCGGGTGTTTCAGGCAACACCTCCTTGCGTCAGCAAATTTTGGAACGGGCAAAAAATCCGGCGGCCGGCTATCTGCTAGCGACTAACATCAATGTTGCAACTGGCGACATTGTCAATGTCGTTGGCGAGACGTTTGTGGATGGAAACCATCCAGATCTGCTGAATTACCATCGGCAACAAGTCGCTAAAGGGGAAGAAATTATTCGAGAGAACATTACCCTGGTAAAAGAATTAATCGAAACCATTCAAGGCATTGCAGGCGAAACCTAGATACGTAAAAGTTCAATTCCTATCGAGGGATGAGACAGTTAAATCGTCTTATCTCCGTCAAAATTAATCTCTCAATTTTCCGACTATGAACAGATTGTGATGTCTGACTTTGATAATATTTTAGCCGCGTTAAAAGCGGAATTAGAATTTGCAATCAAAGATTTTACCAGTCTAGAAGTCGACACCATCATTGCCGATGAAATTGGGGGTGAGATGTTTAATCCGGGCAATGCCTACGTTGATATCTATTTCGGCATGTATCGGTTTCCCTACTCTGCGGCTAAGGATTTTCCCTACAGCCCGGCATTAAAGTATCCCCTACTGTTGCCAAAAGACCAAACCTCAGACCAGTCTAAAGAATCCTTAGTGACTCAAGCGATCGCAGATTTGCAAACCCATCAGGAGATTGACGTTTATGCTGAAACCAAAGCCCATCTATATCAGGCATATCACAATTACGGCCGTCTCAGAAAGCAATTAGAAGACAGTTACCGCAAGTTCATTGCCAGTTGCGATGAGAGTAAAAGCCCTCGCTCAGCGAAAAGTAGTATTCTCCCGGCCCCCTTTCGTCTGATTGGGACTAATCAAACGTTTGAACTTAATACATTATTGAATTCTAATAAAGATCATCTATGGATTGAGCCCCAGGTCCAAGAACTGTTAGACAATCCGTCTTTTTTAACGGCGCTGCGCAAGATATATGAAATCAAGTCTGGATTCGATCGGGGAGAAATCATCTACGCAAAAACCATTATTCAACTGGATGGTGATGTCTATACTCGTTTCCGCAAAAGCTTATTTTTTGATTCCTTAGGACGGATAAAAAAACAGGATTCCCAACATCAGCTGATTTTTGAGGTTCATAAAGAAAGCGTAAGTGCGGCGACTTCTCAATGGCACAGCTTGTATGGAACGTTAATGTCCCTTCTCCAAAAGCTTTCACCGGGAAGAGCCCCCAAATAGCGAAAATTAGGGAGTCAAAACAGGGTCATTTGTAACAGTTACCGATTCTAGGTCTCTACGCTAAGCATTCGAACAATTCATGGCTGATTTTCAGGTGGCGGTTATCTATCGCAGGCGGAGCGGGGGAATGCTCTCGCAGCGAACTCCTCAATACACCGTTCAGATTGCTTTCTCAAACAACCAACTGTTATTTGATTGGAATAGTTTCACTCCGAGGCAATTTAGAGAGTTATATCAACTGTCGAGGGATTATAAATTAGATGTCCTCCCCTCTCCTTTGACCTGGCAAATTCTCTTAGGGTTATTTATTCGACCCAGCGCTCAGAAAGCCAATTTTTCCCGGTATTTTGAGCACTCATTGAGCACGCCGCCGAATCGTGACTCGCGACAGACAGATCGTTTTTTTCAAGATGCCTCCACAGCAGAGACAATAAGCCATCCAACATTGCCACGATCCCAACAAATTAGGCAGTTCTTGTATCTTCCCACCCTTCAATACCTTCAAGGGTTGCTGGATTCAAGGCAACAATTGCGCGTATCTTCTGGGTTAACGATTATTTCTCATTACCACAAATCCTTTGCTCGCAGCGTTGTCAATCTGGATGGCGATATTTCCCAGCACTACGCGCTTAAGCCCATCTTGGAGGGCCGACAGCGGTCATTTTTTGGCGTTGCTCCCATGGCAATAGTCCATGCCCATAGCTGGATGGTGGGGCAAATTCTCCATCAGACGAATGGATTACTGACTCAAATGAGCCAGCAGCTGGGATGGGTGTGGATGTCGGGGTGGGGTCTCTCGTCTTTAGCGCAAGCATTGTCCATGCCCAACTATGTACTGCCGCTGGTAATCATGGGGGTGGTGATACTCGCCTGGCTAGTATCACGCAATCAAAAAGCCCGATATGCCTGTGTACTCGCTCCCTATATTGCGCAAGGGATGCCCGGTATTCTGACGGCTCTCAGCGAGTTACCGAAAGTCGATTCCTTTTTGTCGGCGCTGGGGACGATGT
>JBCDHF010000578.1:0-2458 GCA_038750375.1 Cyanobacteria bacterium P01_H01_bin.15 | reverse complement strand
GGGGCGATCACCTCTCTTTAGGCCATCCAGGGGCCGGAATTGATGGCCATGGCGGCTATGACTGGGGATTGCCTGAAAATACACCTCTGAAGGCAGTAACGGACGGTGTCGTCACGTTTGCTGGGGAAGGTCGCTCTTTCTTTTGCCCGCCTCTGGGGCAAGAAACGACAGGCAATTACGTCTATATTCTGCACACTGTGCCCTCTGGAGAGCAATTTGAAACAGAGTACGTACTTGCTTAACCTCTCCCTGATAGCGAACTTGACCCTTGTCGAGCCATAACCCGGTATCGCACCAATTCTCAAGGAAGTTCAGATCGTGGGAAACCGCCACCACCGTGGTGTTTTGATCCCAGAAATCAGTCATCCGGTCTCGGCATTTGCTGCGGAAAGCGGCGTCGCCAACTGAAAGCACTTCATCTAGCAACAAAATATTGGGAATTTTATCGGTGACCACGGAAAAACCCAGACGGGCGCGCATGCCCGAGGATAAGGATTTAACGGGCGAGAGGGCATAGTCTTCGAGTTCTGCAAAGGCGAGGATTGGCTCAACGCGCTGCAACATCTCGGCACGAGTCGCTCCCAGCAATACACCATACAGAACGATATTGTCGGCCAAGGAGATATCGGGATCAAACCCGCCCCCGAGCTCAATGAGAGGCGCAATGCGGCCTCTGACCTGAACCCGTCCATTGCTGGGCGTTAAGATGCCGCAAATCACTTTGAGTAGCGTAGATTTGCCAGCACCATTAGAGCCGATCAGCCCGAGCCGTTCGCCCGTCTGAATTTTGAAGCTGATATCTGTTAAAACCTGGCGAGTTGGGGGCTTGCGATATTTACCTTCAATCAGTGCAAGGAGGCTGCGTTTGAAGTCGTAAGAATACTCTTCTTGGGTTCGGCGCCGAAGCGAGACGTTTTCAAAGGAAATCGCGGCCATCTACAGCAAATCCATAAAGTGAGGGCGCATCCGGATGAAGATGAACCGACCCAGCACACACACCACTAAACTGCCGAGAAAAGCACCATAGAGCATTTCTAACTCTAGCGTTTCACCGGACAACACAATTTGACGAACACTTTGAATTATTTGGGACAAAGGATTGATTTCAATCAATGGGCGCAGGTGCTCGGGCACGATTCTAATATCGTAAAATACCGGCGTCGCAATCCGGAGTGCATAAACGAAAATCCCATAAAAATAGGGAATATCCCGGAAGAAAACATACATTGTGCTCATAATGTAGCCAACCCCGAGGCTCATAAATACCAGCGCGGATAAGGGCACAAGCAGCGCTAAGAGAGGGGTGATTTGGCCTGAACTTAAGACCGCAATGATTGCCAGTAGAGGAAAGGTGGCCAGGCAGAACTGCGCCACATTATTGGTAATTGCGGCTGCCGGAAACACAGAAGCCGGTAATCGAATTTTGTTCAGTAATTGACCTCTGGTCACAATGCTCGCCATGGCTTGCATGGTTGAATCTGAGAAGAACTCAAAGGTGGCAAGACCAACAAATGCAGACAGGGCATACTTCCAAATCGAGTTGTCGTAAAGATCAGCTAACGTAGTGCCCAACACAGCTGTGTAAAGAAGCGTCATCGTCAGCGGCTTGAGAAGCGACCACAGGACACCCAGAATCGAGCCTCGGTATCGAACTTTGAGGTCGCGCTGGACTAAAACCCAAAGAATTTCAAAATATCGTCGGGCTGTAAAGTTATAGCTTTGAAAATCGACCGATGCCGTCATTGACTCAATAAAAAGAAGAAGGAACTGAGGTGTTTGTTGTCTGTTTGAATGACGAAACTCGACCCTATGTGGAAAAGCTCGTCTCCACTCAAACCCCTATGGGCTATTTGGAAGCCGGTTTTTCAGGCTAACCTTAGCACATCAAATTTTGGGAACAGGCGCCCATGTGCAAACTCTGACAACTGGTCTAGAGGATTAACCTGCGATCGCAAACTCGCAAACGAGACCGCAATAAATAGATCTGCGATCATGGCTTAATGACCTGTCCCCCCTAAAAAATTCAGGGGGCGATCTGAGCTTATTGGAGCAAATGACCGCCAGAGGATCCAGACTGGTTCCATCTGAGATAGGGCAGCGGCGTGCCAGAACGCCTCTAAATCAAGCGGCTTATAGATTATCGATCCCCTCAAGCTATTTGGCACAGGATATACAATGTCTTGATATTTTGGCAGAGAGGGGTGTCTCTTGCATGCCATGATCTCTTGGTAAAAATTTGAAAGACTATTTGAGTCTGGTCGAAGCTGAGATTTAGGAGAATGAGTACGCGGGTCAACCGCGAATTTAGGTCCAGACAATCAGATACGGTAGCCTCGTTCTCTATTGCTTCGGGTTTAGACTTACATCGCTTTTTTGACAGGTTTCTTGAATATTGTGTTCACAGTTACCTTATGTTTTATTCCAACAGCCTCCCTGATCTAAACACTGATCTACTTTT
>JBCDHF010000577.1:0-2461 GCA_038750375.1 Cyanobacteria bacterium P01_H01_bin.15 | reverse complement strand
GCGAACGGGTATTGATTGGCTTGGATTTGCTCTATGAAGAACTGCGCGAGGATGATCTTTACAACTGACGCTTGGCTTGTTGATAAAATTACTTTTGCGAAAACTGTATTTTTCCCCAAATATTCTGACTGCTGGGTTGATTAATGAATTGACCGGATAGGCTTTAAGCGGCTATCCCTGAAGCTAAAGCCGGTTAATAATGCTTTTAGGAGTTGCCACAGGCTGTTGGCAGTGGCCATTGGCAATTGACACAATTGAAGTTGTCCAGTTCGGACAGCGACGGCCTGTTTTCAATGTGGCGCGATCGCGTTACGCTTAGGTGCTGAGCGTAGCCATTGTTAAGCGCCAGCCCAATTTTATAAAAGGCTGTTTCATAAAATTCCATGAGTCAACCTTCTGAGACTGATATTTACTCAATCACGCGCTCCAATAGCATTGCTAAAATTCGCACCCTAATTGAAGGGTTTGACGATATTAGTCACGGTGGTTTACCGGTCGGACGAACTACCTTGGTGAGTGGCACCTCCGGCACCGGCAAGACTCTAATGGCGGTGCAGTTTTTGTATTTGGGGATTGTACATTTTGACGAGCCCGGTGTGTTTGTCACCTTTGAAGAATCTCCGGCTGACATTGTCAAAAACGCCCTTAGTTTTGGTTGGGATTTGCAAAAGCTAATGGATGAAGGCAAGCTGTTTATTCTCGACGCTTCTCCTGATCCGGAGGGGCAAGATGTCGTAGGCAACTTTGACCTATCGGCGCTAATTGAGCGGATTCAATATGCCATTCGTAAATACAAAGCTCAGCGCGTCTCGATTGACTCTGTAACGGCCGTTTTTCAACAGTACGATGCGGCGTCTGTCGTACGACGGGAAATTTTTCGCTTGTCGGCTCGTTTGAAGCAGATGGGCGTTACCAGCATTATGACCACTGAGCGAGTAGACGAGTATGGCCCGGTCGCCCGCTACGGTGTGGAAGAATTCGTCTCAGATAATGTGGTGATTGTGCGGAATGTTTTGGAAGGGGAACGGCGGCGGCGCACGCTCGAGATTCTGAAACTGCGCGGTACCACCCACATGAAAGGGGAATATCCATTCACGATTATTGACAACGGCATCAATATTTTCCCGTTGGGCGCCATGCGCCTGACCCAGAGATCGTCCAACGTCCGCGTTTCCTCGGGAGTCGAAACGCTGGATGAAATGTGCGGTGGCGGCTTCTTCCGCGACTCCATTATTTTGGCCACTGGAGTCACCGGCACCGGCAAAACTCTGCTGGTCAGCAAGTTTCTAGAGAATGGCTGTGCCAACGGTGAAAAGGTAATTCTATTTGCCTACGAAGAATCGCGAGCTCAGCTTTTGCGTAACGCTACCTCTTGGGGTATCGATTTTGAAGATTTGGAACAGCGGGGTCTGCTGAAGATTTTATGTGCCTATCCTGAATCGGCAGGCTTGGAAGACCATTTGCAGATTATCAAGTCGCAAATTTCTGAGTTCAAACCGGCACGGATTGCGATCGATTCGCTC
Organism: Cyanobacteria bacterium P01_H01_bin.15; assembly: GCA_038750375.1. Lineage (GTDB taxonomy): Bacteria > Cyanobacteriota > Cyanobacteriia > Cyanobacteriales > JAAUTE01 > JAAUTE01. The sequence continues at coordinate 938 of JBCDHF010000577.1, read as the reverse complement.
TCGGCGCTCGATCGCGGCGTTAGCAACAGCTCTTTCCGCCAGTTTGTGATTGGCGTTACTGGCTATGCCAAACAGGAAGAAATTACCGGCTTTTTCACCAACACGACAGAGCAGTTTATGGGGCTGCACTCCATCACGGAGTCCCATATTTCTACGATTACTGACACCATTTTGATGCTGCAGTATGTGGAAGTGCGAGGTGAGATGTCGCGGGCCATCAACGTCTTTAAGATGCGTGGTTCGTGGCATGACAAAGGGATTCGAGAATATCAGATTACTGATGGGGGTCCAGATATTAAAGACTCGTTCCGTAACCTAGAGCGAGTGATCAGCGGTTCGCCGACTCGCATTACGGTGGATGAGAAAAGCGAGCTCTCGCGCATTGTCCAGGGCGTGCAGTATGACGACGAGAATTAGCCCCGCTACCTATTGAAAGGCAGGATGATAGGTAGCTGAGTGTGAGAGTGGCTGAGTATGAGGGTAGCTGGGTGGCAGAGGGGAGGTTGGGTTAGGGCAGAGATCTTCTCTGCGGGCCTAATAGAGAACCCAAAAACAAGAATCTAGGAATCCAATCCCTTGATTTTTAGGCTCTTAATGTCGGTGCTGTTAGACCCGCTAAGACTGTTTTTGGTCGAGTTGGCGGGCTTGTTCCAGGGCTGCTTTTTCGCGGGCTCGCTGGACATAGGGGGTTAGCTCTTCCGTGGTAAAACCAGACAGAATACTGAGATTGTCAACGGCCATGCCTCGAGTCAGCATTTCAACACACCAGGTTTGTTTGGCCTGGCTGGGCTGTGAGGCTTGCGCTAAAGGTAACCCTTGAACCCAAACCGACCACTTTTGCTGAATCGCTTCAACCGTTAAAGATGAAGGGGCGGCTTCGTCTGCGGTTTGAATAAACAGACTGGAATGTTCGTCTTTACGGCTTTTCAGCCATTTAG
>JBCDHF010000576.1:0-2470 GCA_038750375.1 Cyanobacteria bacterium P01_H01_bin.15 | reverse complement strand
GCCGGAGATTGAAGAGCCACTACAAAATTTCCAGATTAGCCTACTGGAAACTCGCAACGAGATTTTATTACGCAAAATGTCTATCTACTTAGCTTATGCTGCAATTATATTTCAGGACGCTATCTATCATTTTCAAAAACGGCATTTTCATCAATTCACCGCTACCCAAAGCGCCACTGTTGAGAGTTGCGACGGAACCATACCCAGTAAAGTCGGATCCACTGATTAGTCCTGCTATCAAGCCGCCTATTTCCCTGGTAAGAACTTATTTTTTTAAAATCCACCTCCACTGCGTTAAGACGATAATTGAGCGATGAATACTTGAGAGTAAATTTTATGGCGTCACCTCAACAACTATCGGGAAAACAGTTTCAACTTTTGGTTAAACCCAAGATAGTTTGGGTGGTGCAGTCAGGTGTGGTGTCGGTCTATGCGGTGGCACTCACAGCTGTTTTGCCGACCGGACGCCGGCAGTTCTTATTTGAAGTTCATCCAGGAGAATGGATATTGGGGGCTGAATGCCAAGGCGCTCACATCGCTTACGGCCTAATGGTAATGGTGTCAGATCGGCACGCGACATTAGTGCCATTGCCCTTCGAGCAAGCGAGCGATGAATTGGATGCGGTCCAACTGAATATCTGGCTCAACCATATTGCCCCTTACGTTGAATCAGTAGAGCTGGACGAGGTGCGACGACAGTTGCTGCCAACAAGCATCCCTGATAAAGGAACGTCAACGTTAAATCAGGAAGCCTTGACCCCCTGTGCTCGCTTGACACAGCAATTCCTGACCCAAGTTCGACAACAAATTGAGTTGAAACATGCAGAAAAAATCAGCCAACTGCAACAGCAAGAGCGTATTTACCGACAATCTCTTCAAGAAGGATTAGTCTCATTGGCCCAGGTTTTGACTCCGGATTACCTGCCAGTCGCCCAGACTGAAGAAGACGAGCTGTTGCAGGTAATTGGGAGCATTGGTCGTCATCTGAATGTTGAGATTGTTCCTCCAAAGAACCTAGATCGGTCTGATCGTAGCTATACTCTAGAGGCGATCGCTCGGAGTAGTGGGTTGCGAATGCGCCCAGTTAAATTGACCGCAAATTGGTGGAAGGATAACTGCGGTACGCTTGTTGGATCATGCGGAAACGGCAGACCGATCGCTCTACTTCCCACGTTGGTAAATCGCTATACGATCTATGACCCTAGGCAGTCTCAGCGTAAAGCGTTAACAGCCGAGGTCGCCAACACTCTGGAGACAGATGCTTGGCAGGTCTACCGCCCCTTTCCAGATCGGCCCCTAAGCAGTGGGGACATGTTTCGCTTTGTGCTGCGAGGACGCTCGCGAGACGTTGTTACGATTCTGGTCATGAGCCTAGCCGCGTCAATTTTAGGCTGGCTGACACCGATTATTACAGGGGAATTGATCGAACAGGTCATCCCAAATGCCGAAGTCAATTACTTGATGCAGTTAGGACTGCTAATGATTGGAGCTAGCATCGGGGCGGGTATCTTCCAGTTGACCCGCGGATTTATGTTGGTACGCCTGAGCATGCTCACTGATATGGAAACTCAGGCTGCCGTTTGGGATCGAGTCCTCAAGCTACCGGCAATTTTTTTTAGGGACTTCACCAGTGGCGATTTATTACAGCGAATTAATAGTATCACTGAAATCCAGAAAACGCTGAGTGCAACAACCTTATCGCAGTTGCTGAGCGGCCTATTTCTGGCATCGAACCTTATTTTAATGTTTTGGTATAGTCCCCGTCTGGCGTTGGGCCCAGGAATCGCTCCCTGGACTCGGCTTCAGAAACGGACGTGCGACTTTCACCGCATCCGGCTCCTCTCTAACTGGGCTCATTGTCATTGAGTGCTTGTCCCTGAAAGGATGTTTGCTGCGTGTACCTGGTCGTGACAATGTTGATGCAGCAAGGCCAGATTCTGACGACGGTGATTGTCGTGATTCCCATCGAAATGATGTCGCTCAATGAGTTCATCTGGCAGGAAATTGAGCCCACAATGCTTACATTTACCCCCCTGATGACGAAGCAGAAAGGACATTAAAGGGACCAGCGTGCGCATTTCAACAGGAACCTACGGTTATGAAATTTTTATCGCTTGAAATCCTTTTGAAGCAATGATTTTAGCGATTGACCTTTTTGAAGACTTTCAACGGTAGAATCAGCATTCTAGACGATGGACTTAAAAAACTAGCGCTAGCATTTGACCCCATAGGGGCGGTTGTGGACAATAGAACTCTTAAAATCCAAAATATAGAAGAGCCTTCAAGCTTATATCTCCTATCTCAGCAAACAACGCCTCAAAGTCTTCACTGAACCATCAGCATCAAAGTCGGGCAGTTAAACACTGCCGTAACGAAAAGCGTACAGAGATTAAACTCTATGTTAGGCAAAGCTTTGAGGTGCCTCATTTAAATCTCCGATGAGACGCTTCATGAAGGCAAATAGGCTTTT
>JBCDHF010000575.1:0-2494 GCA_038750375.1 Cyanobacteria bacterium P01_H01_bin.15 | reverse complement strand
GCTTGCCTAATCGCCAACTGCGCCGCGGTCTGTGTGTGGGGGGGCGATGAAACTGTGGGGTCGCGACCGATGGCGTATGACGATTCACTAGACTTACTCGCATTTAATCTGAAGCTGGTCAGCCAAAAAACTGCGAAAAAAATTCTCATTAGTGCGGGCAGAATTGAAGACAAAAGGAAGATCGTACAGTCTGTATCTGATCTTTCGGCGGTTGGCTTTGAAATTTACACTACAGATGGAACCCATCTATTCTTAAATCGAGAAGGTATTGTTACGACTAAAATCCATAAGATATCCAGCGGTCTATCACCAAATATTGAAACTTTTCTTTCAGAAAACCGATTTGATTTGGTTGTTAACGTGCTCACTGGTGAAATTGATTATGATGAGTCTACAGATGCTAAGTTAATAAGGAAACTTTCTATTGAAAGTGGGATCCCACTCATAACGGATTGTGACGTCGCCGTTGCAACTATAAATCAAATACTTTTAGATGTAAAAAGGTCAAAACATACGACGAGCAATTTTGACAGCGGTAAGCCTTGGAATATAAGACGCGAATTTATGGAACATGTCAGTGAGCTAGGGGGATTTAAAAATCACCATGCACACTTTGACAAGGCTTATTTAATAAGCGCAGAAAACTTAAGGTTAAGCCAGGTGGATATGCAAAAAAAGTGGGAGCTTTATCGCTATTTAAAAGAAAGTTACACATACGAGGACTTGGTAACAAGGATTTCTCGTGGCGTAGAAATGATGATTGATCAAGGGGCAACATACTGCCGAACTATGGTCGATGCAGACAGTACAGTTGGGCTATTACCAGCCAAAGCAGCTCTTGAGGTGAAGAAACGCTACAAAGAGCGAATTCGCTTTGAATTTGGTATCCAACCTCTGCAAGGGCTCCTCGACCCAGAGTCGTATGAACAGTATGAGGAAGCCTGCAGTATGGCGGACTACTGTGGCGGTCTACCATCGCGAGATGCACCTCAACAAGAAAAGCACCTTGACCTAGTTCTTCAACTCGCTAAGAAACTTGGGAAGCCAGTAGAGGTTCACGTTGATCAAGAGAACAATCCCGATGAAACAGAGACGGAACTACTGGCACTTAAAACAATAGAACATGAAATGCAGGGTAGAGTTTTTGGTGTACACGCGATTTCGGTCTCTGCAAAGGAAGTCCGAGAGCAAGATCGAATAATCACCAAAATTCTCGACGCCGATATGGGGATTGTTATATGTCCTTCGGCAGCTTTGAGCATGAAGCAATTGCCTATGATGGCTCCATTACATAACTCCATCGCACCCTTTCCCAGGTTGAAGCAAGCAGGAGTAAAATGTTATTTGGGAGTCGATAACGTTCATGACCTATTTATGCCAATTGTAGATGGCGATATTTGGGCTGAGTGTAGGTTTTTAATGGAAGCTTGTCGGTACTATGACGTTGAAGCGGTAGCTAAGCTTGCTTGTGCGTCACCATTGTAGACATAGACACAGAAAATTTTTGATCATCTTCTCAAAAGCGCGCCGGGTTTGCCGGGGTCTGGTATCGATCGTTTTGTGGTCAACGTCGGTGACAGCCATGACAACCTCTTTGCGGAAACGATCAATGGCCTCTCTAAGGCTGAGGTTGTGCACCGGCGTGGACCGTGGCCCAGATTTGATTCCGTAGAAAACGCCACACTCAAGTGGGTCGATTAGTTCATCAATCGCCGCTTGCTTGAACACGTCAGAAACATCCCGCCGACAAAAGACGAAGCAAACCTCCACGCCGGTCTGGAAACTAAAGACGTGGTCGCGGAGCTTAGATCAACCGGCCGCCGGCAAACCCGACTCGGTACAGGACTTCAAATGTCTTCAACACGAACAACGATGGGGCAGGACGATCACCGCCTCTCATGGCATGTTTGCTTCGGGCGCGGATTTCGGGTACCGCGGGGATTGGCTTGTCGATGCGGATAAACAGCTAGTATGATACGATATTGCCAATAATAGTTCCAATCTGAGTTAGTACAGAGTGGTTGATCCAGCGCGTGGCTTTGGTGACATCTCGAACGTTCTGATTAACCGCTCAAGCATTGGCACGCCCGTTAGCAACTAAACCGGAGGCAAAGTTGGGTGACCACGTCGAATGGTACATTGGGGGGCCGACTGCTATTTGCAGTGGTATGGCGAGGCCGTTGCCGCCCGTTGTAGACGTCATATTTAGTACTTTGCCGCCTGCCAGGTCTTACGTTTAATAGTTGATCGGCACTTCTGATTTTGTCAACGTAAAATACCATGACGTAAATTTTCCGATAGTTAATCTCGACTGTGTAAAGCTCATTCCAATCGGTCAGGGTTTTCGTTTAATTGATCCATATGATTGCCTCAAAAGGAGGAATATCTCACTTCTTACACACGATTTTTCTTTGGAGAATTCGATGCGGCTAAAATATTTGTTGGAATTTTTTGATGAATTTACGTGGCCAGAATTTTTGAAAAAGAAGATTAT
>JBCDHF010000574.1:0-2501 GCA_038750375.1 Cyanobacteria bacterium P01_H01_bin.15 | reverse complement strand
TAGTCTACGTGCCACCGCAACTACCCGTCTTGTGGAGTCAGGTCGAAGTGAGACTGCTATCACGATGCGGACTGATCACAAGGATTGTAATAACCTTAGATCCTATCAGCAGAACCAGGGGCTTGAAAGCAAGGCTCAACAGGGAATCATTTTTGGCGGGTTAAAGCGAGACGCCAACAGTATCACCACCGTTGAGAAGGCCGGTGCTTCAAATTAGGTCGCAAAACGATCCAAGTCTGATCTGTCAGAGAATGCACCCCTCTCCTCTGGCCCCGTGGATGACATTGCGAATGACGGTTCAGATGTTGAAAACATTATCAAATCATTCGTTGGGGCAATTAACAATACTTGTGGTGGGACTATCAACGTTAATATTTACCCCAATAAACAGTGATTGTATGAAGGAAATTCTAATGCGATATTTTGTAAAAAGAATTCCATAAATTAGTTTTGACAAATGATTTAATGCTGTATGTAATAGATGAGAAATCAGTCAATCTTTTTTTGGTTATTTTTTTAGCTCCATACACCCACAGTATTCCGTATCAGAAAACCAAATTTGTTGAATTTCCTTTATTTTTTTCATCATACACACTCGCCTCACTTTCGCTTGTTTACTTGGGAAAACCACATTTCCTCCTCATCAACAATAGGACAATATTGAAAAGTCCATAACGTAGCCCCAACCCACTATCTCAACATGCGTATCTCAGACTTCAGCGTTTCTAGGACTAGAAGGCGTATGCGTTCTTTCATTCAGGTGACTGCGTTAGGAATTGTGGGTAAATCTGGTAGGAGAAACTCAACTACAACTGCGGCAGCGCTTCAGCAGGCAATAGAGGAGGAAGAAAACCTGACTATATTACAACAGCGTTCTATCCAAATATCATCTACCTTCTTCAAACTCAATGCCTATTCCGAACCAGAGGCTTTTAAGACATTCAGATTTAAAAATAACGACATTGCCAAAATCTGCCATCTAACCAACTGGATCAGCGGAAGAACAAAACGTAGCAGATAAGTTTGCGAGCCGATCACAGCAACATGTATCATCCTCCGGCGACTTGCGTATCCGATTCGCTGGTTCGACATAGAAAAAGATTTGGTATGCACTCTTCTGCTTTGAGCGAGGTGTTTTGGGAGGTTCTTACTTCCTTTGAGTTACACAACCGACGACTACTTTCGATTCGACCTAACCTTTTACAACGCCGAGCGAATCTATATTCGGAATGCATCACCTCATTAGGGGCACCTCTAGATAGATGTATTGGATTCTTAGACTGTACTAAAGTCAGGATGACTAGACCTGGAGGAAGAAATTTAAATCAACAATGCGCATATTCAGGACACAAGAGAATGCACTGCCTCATATACCAAACAATCACTACTCCAGATGGTCTTATATTTTCTCTTTACGGCCCTGAAACAGGATGTCGTCACGATATGACACTGTTCAATGAATCACAATGGGAAAATCAGCTTGCGGATGTATTATAATTTGACGGACAACAGTATTATCTTTATGCCGACTCAGCCTTTGTAATGCGTCCTTATTTGCAAATACCATTCGAAGCGGCCCTTGCAAATGCGCATCAACTAGTTTTCAATATTCAAATGGCTTCATCTAGAATCTCCGTCGAATGGAACTACAAAGATTTAAAGCAGATGTGGGCAACGAACGACTTCTCCAGATTGTTGAAAGTTCGTCAATTTCCTGTTGCTATGTTATACCGTTCTTCTGCCATTCTCCTTAACATGCGTACATGTCATTACGGTGGCGGACAGACTGGTTCCTATTTCGGGTGTGACCCTCCGACACTTGATGAGTACGTCAACAGCGACTAACGGGAAAACCGAAAATTTAAAAAATTTGAACTTTCTCTAATTCCTTCTCTGCATCATGCTATTGATGAGCTCAAGTGTTAAACGGCGTTCTTTGCGGTCTTCTCGGCGTTCTTCATTTTCGGTTTCTACTCTTTGTCGTCTTTCACGTTGGTCAGCTTCAAATCGGTCTCGGTCAAGCTGAAATCGTTGCTCATTTAATGTTTGAGACCTTAAGTATCGTTCCTGTTCCATATCGCTCTTCTGCTGCTCGAACTCAAACCTTCGCTCATCGAGATCAAGTTTATGTTTCTCATACTCTTCTTGGCGCTGTATCTGATCGGAAACTATATGGGTTAGGTCTGAAGTAAGATCCAGTCTTGTTCGTTTGGGTTCGGGTGATATTGTTTCACCATTTTGCACTTCACTTACTCTTCGAGTCAGAGCACGATTTCGGATTTCATTACCCGCTGTTATCAATCTCTGCTCTCTTTCTAATAACTCACCCCGTTCGGCCCTGGCGTTCTCCTCTTTTTCTTTCTTTTCGATGATCATGTCATCCATTAGGATTTCATAATCACTTCTTGGTTGTTCAAGGTTACCAGAAGTTCTAGAATTTAGTGCTTCTTCACTATTTCTTTTGTCAATCATTTTGTTAAAGTACTCGTTTATCGTTTTCG
>JBCDHF010000573.1:0-2515 GCA_038750375.1 Cyanobacteria bacterium P01_H01_bin.15 | reverse complement strand
TCCCCTTCGTAAGGGGAGGACGTCCTACGACATATTCTGTGATGGGGATTTTATTTATGTGCATTCCCCTGATCAGACTAATCCCCAGGTCTGATAACCCCAAAAACAACAATTCCCTGTATTGGCGGCCATGCGCCAGATAGGGGTGGTTTTCCATGGAAAAAATTAGGAGAGACAAAATGCCATACGACAACTTTACAACCTTCAATGTTAAGGTCGAAAACGCCATTGCTTGGATCACTTTTGACTATCCCCCGGTTAATGTTCAGGGGCAGGAAATGCTGGCTGATCTAAATAGCCTTGCGTTAAGGCTAGAACGCGATCGCAACGTCAAAGTCGTTGTTTTCCAGTCAGCCCATCCAGAAATCTGGGTTTGCCACTACGACACAAATCTGTTGAAGGATATGTCGATGGAAGCCGTCTCCCGCGAAGAAGCTAAATTGCTGGATCTGCAATCTGTTAGACTGCCGAAGGCGAGCGCGTGGCGCTCGAAATGGAGTCATATGCTGTGAAGCGTAATGGAATTATTTATAACAATCTCTATCAATAATAATCCTGCTCATTTCCTATTTTACGAAAACTGGGAATCTCGCGAACTTTGGCAAACTCATATAAACAACAAGTACTTAAAAGACTACATGACTGCAACCGAGAGAAGTATTGAAGATTTCACTCTCTATGAAATGACCCAGACTGCCTAAAAAAGATGGAAGCTGATTTTATTAATTGAGGCTGTTAAAACCATGTCAGAAATAATTTTTCTCGCAGGTCCCTAGGTGTTTTATCGTTTTGAATTTTGATGCCCTAGCTGTAAGAACTTATGCCTTTACCCAAGAAAAACTATTTCGCTTCTCTTGTAGCTCGCGATCCCCATGAACCTCATCGCGCGGCTACTCAACTAGAACTACTTTTTGATTTAGTAGTAGTCATCGCGATCGCAACTTCAGCCCATGGATTGACTCATGAATTAAGTGAAGGTCATTTTTTCATGGGAATTATCAAATTCCTCCTAGCCTTCTGTATTTTGTGGTGGCCTTGGAACTTGTTTACCTGGTTTGCCAGTGGCTTTGATAACGATGATGCCGCTTATCGTATCAGTGTAATGGTAATGATGAGTGGAATCATGTTAGTGGCGGCCAGTATTCCTACTATTTTCGAGGGTGGTGCAATCATCTATGGATTTATTGGCTATGTGATTTTGCGAAGTGCCGCTGCTGTTTTATGGCTAAGAATTAAAGACAAAAATCCTCAACTAAAAGTTACGGTGCAAAGGAATGTCATAGGACAACTATTAATCCAGAGTTTCTGGGCCTATATTGTCTTTATGGTAGAGCCTTGGAGTATGTTGTTTTTTGTTTCAGTAGCGATTGCCATTGCTGCAGAACTCTATCTTCCATGGTTCGCGGAGCAAGCACGCAATACGCCTTGGCATCGTCATCATGTGATTGAACGTTTTGGTTTGCTGAATATTATTGTTTTAGGGGAGATTTTGCTTAGCAGCGTTCATTCTGTCGAAGCATCTATTATTGGTAGTTTTAATCCTTCTCTAATGATTCTAGCGATCGCCGCCGCTGCGATCACTTTCACGATGTGGTGGCTTTATTTTTGTGAAGAAGAACATTTGGAAAGTATAGAAAATAAGCGTACTTTTGTTTGGGCGTATGGTCATTTCATCGTATTTTCCTCTGGAGCAGCAACTGGGGCCGGTTTAAGCTTAATGGCAGAACTCATGAGTACGAGACATCTTGAAGGACAGCACCTTTCACTAGAAACTGCAGCTTGGGCCGTTACAATTCCTCTAGCTTTATACGTGGTCGGTTTATGGTTAGTACGAGATCGTTATCAATTAAATAATTTGCATAGTTCCGGCTTACTCTTTTTTGCTGTATTGATTGGCTTGAGCGCATTTTTACCTTATCAGCCAATTTTTGCATTGATCTTATTAATTGCTTGTCTATCATTTAGGTTAAGCGTTGCCAATAATTCTGAAGCAAAACTGAAAATCCAAGAATGATAGATCGTGTCTCAGACGATTTTAGGGCTAGAAAGCCATATCATTTCAACGTCATTCACAATCAACTTCTCGATTCAGTCAGTTCAGGAACCCAGAACAATGTCAAAAACAATTCTGCTCACAGGCGCGACGGACGGCATCGGCTGGGAAACGAGCAGCTTGGCGGTTTCCCAGGGTCATATCGTTCCAGTAATCTTGTTCATCTGAAACTTTCTCTATTTCTGCGAGATATTCTTGCTTGCACTCTATTGAGTAAAAGAGATTATTCAAGAGGACTTTAACGCTTAGCCAAAGCATCTCTTTTACTTTAGCAACAATGCCATCAGAACAGTATCCACACTTGGAAGCTAGAACCTTTCAAAGGTGTTGGTGGGCAGCGCCCACCCTACTACGGCTTAATTAACCACATGGAGTAATCAGCTGTTGAACGTCTTCAGCCGTTTCGTGCGCATTGAGCAACCGATTTAAGCCATTAATCACCGCCAAAATAGACGCCGTTGT
>JBCDHF010000572.1:0-2515 GCA_038750375.1 Cyanobacteria bacterium P01_H01_bin.15 | reverse complement strand
TCAAAGGCTTGCTCTTGATTGCTAAAATCAGCCGCCATCCAGCGTATGAGGGTTTCAACGTTCATCAAATAGTTGGTCCTTAAGAATGCTGTCAATGATTTTTAATGTTTCCTGATTACATGAGGAAACGGTGGACGTTTCACGGTTCTTCACTAAGACGTCCCTTTTACCTCATTTAATATAGACAGTTTGAGTCACTTGGCTAATTCAAACTGCTGAGATCACTCGAACAGTTAACGTTTGTTGCTCATGGTCTTGCCTGGCATGGGTTCTAGCAAAGATGTTCCGGTTGAGCTGTAGGCTGGAACTGTTCATCGCAATTGCCCACACGTCTGTTTGATAGTTGCGATCGCAAAATTTATCTAAGTTGCTTTTTCCCAGGGTTATGTCAGATTCTCAAGCCATTTCGAATGCTGTTGCTAAGTTATACAATACCTATCCGTTTCCGCCTGAACCCTTGCTAGATGAGCCGCCTCCCGGCTATAACTGGCGCTGGAATTGGCTGACTGCCCACAACTTTTGCAAGGGGTTTAAGCCCCAACGCCAAGATGTTCGCATTTTAGATGCAGGCTGTGGTTCAGGGGTAGGTACGGAGTATTTAGGGCATTTAAATCCGGCGGCTTCTATTGTCGGCATCGATCTGAGTGAGGGCGCTCTCGCAGTGGCTAAAGAACGGTGCCAAAAATCTGGCGCTCAGAATGTGGAATTTCATCACCTCAGTTTGTTTGATTCGGAGCAACTGGCTGGTGAATTTGAACTGATCAATTGTGTTGGGGTTTTGCACCATACGCCTGATCCGATTCGGGGGATTCAAGCCCTAGCCAAGAAACTGACACCGGGAGGACTGTTCCATATTTTTGTCTACGGTGAGTTAGGGCGCTGGGAAATTAGTTTGATGCAAGAAGCGATCGCGCTTTTGCAAGGAGAGCGGCGAGGCGACTATACCGATGGAGTAAAAGTGGGGCGTAATTTATTTTCGACGCTGCCCGAGGATAACCGGCTTAAGAAACGGGAAAAAGAACGTTGGGCGATGGAAAATCATCTAGATGGCTACTTCGCAGATATGTATGTTCATCCCCAGGAAATCGACTACAACATCCATTCTTTACGGGAATTGATTAAAGCCTCCGGTTTAGACTTTTTAGGGTTTTCCAATCCGAAAATTTGGCAGCTGGATCGCTTAATCGGTCAAAATCCCGAGCTGATGGAGCGTGCCGAAACGCTGAATGAATGGGAGAAGTATCGATTGTTGGAAGTTTTAGATCCTCCTTCCATTACTCACTATGAATTTTTCCTCGGCAAACCACCGCTGCACCGAGAGACATGGCAAGATGACGACCAATTATTGAACGCGAAGCCGGAACCGAGTCCTTGTAGTCAAGGGTGGCGGGATAGCGCTAAGTTTTTTGACCAAGACTACCAAGTCATCGAACTTAGCGGGCCTGAATGGAAATTTTTACTGGCTTGTCAGAGTGATGCTCAAGAACGAAAAACAGTGCAGCAAATTTTGGCGACGGTTGACGCCACTCTAGGAGACGTACGATCGCTGCAAGCACAACGATTAATCTTACTTTCTCCTGCGGTGTAAATGCCCTGAACCGGACATCCATATTTCTTATGGCAGGAAATAGAACTATTGCTTAGACCGAGCGACCTATTGCAGCCGGTCTTGTCTACCAGCCGTCTTCGCCTTGGGCATCACGTTCCATTTGTGCGATCGCTAACTTAGCCAGAACTTTAACGGCGGGGTCTTCATCCTCAAGGAGTTCCTTTAGCGGCTCAGTCGCTCTGGGATCTCCGATTTTGCCCAATGAGTTAATCGCGGCTTTACGAACGTCAAGATCTGGATCATTCACCCCCCGAATTAACGGCTCAACTGAGGGCGGATAGTTAATTTGGCCCAAAACGGCCGCAGCTTCGGTGCGGATTAGGGCTTCTTGATCGTCGAGAGCTGCCACCAGCAATTGACAAACCTTTTCATCAGAATTTTCTTGCGCCACATGGCCCAAAGCACCAATAACGGCACAACGGACATCTAACGACGCATTATTTAATGCTTCAAATAAATACTCGGTGGCTTCTGCACCAATAAATGCCAACGCCCAAGCCGCATGACCTTTAATTTCTTGCCGATGCTCTGGATTGCCCAGAATTTTCAGTAATTCCGGGACTGCAGTAACGCCCGTTCGGGCAAGGGCACCTACGGAAGAGCCACGAACGACCGTATCCTCATCATTCAGAAAAGAATTAACTAAAGTTGGAACCGCTGCTGGGTCCGCAATGAGGGTTAGGGTTTTTGCTGCCGCTCGACGCAGCACAACATCGGAATGACCCTCCAGTGCCGTTATCAAATGAGGCGTCGCCACTTCGCCAATTTGACCCAAAGTCTCAGCAAATCTTAGACGAACCACCCCTCTAGGATCGCCCAGTCCCGCAACGAGTCGCTGTAAAACTTGCTCATTGGGCTCGAACCGCTCAAAGCTGATGTCTTCATTAACTTGTTGGACAAAGCGAT
>JBCDHF010000571.1:0-2536 GCA_038750375.1 Cyanobacteria bacterium P01_H01_bin.15 | reverse complement strand
GACAGCCTGAAACCCTGAGCAATGGATAAAGTTCAGTTTGAATGCCGATTGGAGCCCATGACTCCGAGTTCAAAAGGAGCCGATCGCATTGTTTTTTACTTCAGCCCCAATCCTGGCGAAGCGATCCAACCGCTAGCCGAAACCGCTTCAGGGGGGGAAATGAGTCGATTTTTGCTGGCACTTAAAACCTGTTTTGCTGATGCCAAGCTAGGAGCCGGGACTTTAATTTTCGACGAAATTGACGCGGGAGTCTCCGGTAAAGTCGCCCAAGCGATCGCAGACAAACTCAAACAGCTCAGCCAGCAGCGTCAGGTCCTCTGTGTCACCCACCAGCCATTAATTGCGGCTCTAGCTGACGCCCATTACCAAGTGGCGAAGCAGGTGATTGAAGTGGATGAGAATGGACAAACAGACCCGACCGCACGTACTGTTGTCCGGGTCACGGCCCTAGATGTAGACCGTCGTCGAGAAGAATTGGCGCAATTAACGGGCGGTCATTCTGCCGAACAAGCCATCGCCTTTGCGGAGTCCTTGCTCACCCAAGCGGGCCAAAAAACGAAAAAAACGGCGAAGCGCCGTCGATCAGTGAAAAAATAAGAAACACGTATTTTAGGGAGACACCCCATGAAGTTTCATGCTCGCGTTTATGTAACCCTGCGTCCTTCTGTGCTTGATCCGGCCGGAACTGCTGTGGAGTCAGGACTTAAACAAATGGGTCATACCGACATTGAACAGGTGCGCATAGGGAAATACGTGACTTTAAATATAGACGCCGCCGATCAACCCGCCGCAGAAAAAAAGCTCGACGAAGTTTGCGATCGCCTGCTAGCTAACCCGGTAATCGAAAACTACTGCTTTGAACTCACCGAACTCAGCCCAGTGGACGCTTAGCAGAGAGATGTGGAAACGATCGCTGTAGACTCAACAAAAAAACGGCTGTTCAACATGGATTTTTAGCCCACAAACCAGTTAAATCCAGTCCAAAGGAAATAAGTGCCCGTCAAAATCAGTGCCAGGGTTCCAAAGCGAATTACGTTCTCAGAATGGGCCAGTAACGTTTTAGTTTGTTTAACCAGTGCTGTAAACAAGCTCGACAGAAAAATGATGATGGTATAACCCAAAGCGTAACTAACCATCGTTAATGTGCCCATAACTTGAGAGCCAGTGGCCGCTGCCGCTGCTAGTACCGCAAACAGCACCGGACTGGCGCAGGGCGAACTCACTAGGGCAAACGTCACGCCAACACCAAAAGGACCGGCTTGATTCACTGCGACGGGCCACTGCGGCAGCGGTAGTTTTATCAACCCCAACAGACTTAACCCCATCACAATCATGATGATACCGACAACAATGTTGACATAGCCACGATATTCAACCATGACGGCACCCGCAAAGGAAGATGCAAGACCAAACAAGCTCAGAATGGTGACAGTGCCTAGGACAAATAATCCTGCTTTAAAAAACGCATCGCGACGCGATTTAATATTTAGCGTCCCAATGTAGCTAAGATTGACCGGCAACAGCGCCAAGATGCAAGGCGATACGCTCGCCAGCAGTCCCCCGAAAAATGACAAACTCAACAAGAGAAACGGGTTACTCACGTCTTGCTGATCAAACCATTGCTGATATTGATTTTCAATAATTGAAATTCCCCGCTCTATGCCCGCCACTAACGCGGGTCCGATTGCGATCGCGATCGCAAATCCGAGAACGGCTAACACTCCATAAAACCACCAGCGCTTGATTTTCGTAGGCACAGCAGGCGCTTTGCGTTCAGAAACTTGTGGACGTCGCGGCGAAGGGATAGTCATGGAAATCACAAGAAAATAATGATTTAGCAACAGTTGAAAAAGAGCGGTCATCTAATACACGCTCAAGAACTTTTCGGGGGACGCCGCCGAGCAGAGTTCGCGCGCGGAGTTGGCATCCAAACTCTGCTCGGCTCAAAATTTATTGCGGCAGATTGGCATTCAAGACCTGACGATAGTCTTCAATGTTGGGATTATTCTTATACATCGCGAGAATGTCGCCCGTTGCCGGATCAATGATGGCGACTGTACTGGTCTTACTTTTCGTCGCTTCCAAGAATTCTCCTAAACCCAGTTTTTCAGCCATTGCCGTCGAAGACTTGACCTTACCTCGATCAGAGACATCTAAAACGACAAAGTTTACTTTTTCGGCATAGTCCTGTTTAAGTTGAGACAGGGTTCCTTCAATATTTTTGCACCCAGCACACCAGGTCGCATAAACATCAACTACCACGGGTTTGCCCTGAAGTTCTTGAGCGAGCGGACCCCCGACCGACGTTAATTGTGAGTTATCTGCAATGAGGGCTGTATTTACGGAAGATATCGCCGGGTGACTCATTTCAGGGGCATTCACAGGCAAAGAAACCACGCCGAGAGTGCTGCCGACAAATAGGTTGAGCAAAAGAGCTGAATGAAAACTCATGGTTAACGTCCTCACGCTGTGCAAATTAGTTCGTTGCCATTAGTACGTAGCTCACCCCAAAAAGGATCTCCCTCGCCGCAATTTT
>JBCDHF010000570.1:0-2547 GCA_038750375.1 Cyanobacteria bacterium P01_H01_bin.15 | reverse complement strand
TTTCTAAACAGTTCGATATTTGAGTTCCTGGGGCACAACTATCGGGGGGGAATTTTTCAAAGCGAAAATTTTGTTCCCCCGTTGGTAGACCTTCGCCAGAGCAATCTACATATTTGTATTGGTTCTAAGTCGCTGAATCAAACTATTCAACACGCAGTAATTCAATACGAAAATAGAGATGCTGGTAGAAAGCCATAAGCGATTTTGTTTGAACTCGCTTAAATCTAGATAGGGCAAAATTCAACATATTTCTGATTAGGGGAGATGGTCGGTCCAGGCACACGCTGGAGATTTGAAATCCAGAAATTCGAGATCGCCTTAATTGGGATCCAAAGTTATTAAATATCCAGACTATTTCAAAACAATTGACCTTGGTTGCGGCAAAGCAACTAAGGTTTTTTATTGAACGTTTTCGGTAGCCAAGCAAGTCGAACAAATGAATCGAGTATTTTTCGAATCTGGAAAAGCGCAATCCAGCCTGGCATATTAAAGGAACATTCTTATAGCAAGCAAATTGTGATGTTTAATTTTTCTGGTCAACGCCCGACAAATTTAGGTTCTCAGAATTCCCAATTACTGCCTTGCCCAGGCACCCCCAACTGTGTATGCAGCCAAGATTCCAATCAGGACTTCGTTATTGAGCCTCTTTCCACGGTCAATCTCCAGCAGCTCCGACAAATTATTGAACAAATGGAGCGCACCAATATTGTTGAGCAAACAGACGGCTATCTATGGGTCGAGTTCACGTCTAAGCTCATGGGATTCGTGGATGACTTAGAGTTTCTCGTTGACTCAGCCAGTCAAGTAACCCATGTGCGTTCGGCGTCACGTTTGGGTAAGTCAGATTTGGGCGTCAATCGTCAACGGGTTGAGCTGATCCGGCAGCAACTTACTGCGTCCTAGTGGCTAGTTCTGCACTTTACCTCAGGTTGAGTTTGCTATGATCGGTGCTCAACTTGTAGTCTTCTTGGCTATGTATGAATGACGGCTCAACGAAAAGATGTCGCTTTGAAATTTGAGGATGGAGACTTGCGATGAGAAAAAGACGTAATTGGCAGCTTTTCAGCACCTATATCCTAGGCTTACTTATCGGCTTAACGCTCGCCTTCGGCGATGTTCGAGGCACGTCCTCCCAGGCTTTGGCCGTAGCGCTCCCAACATCGGTCATTAATCAAGCAGGATCCTTCCTGGCGTTAGTCCCGCCTGGTCAAGGAAGTTTTGTGGCTGACGCCATTGAACGCACAGGGGCGGCCGTTGTCAGAATTGACACTGAGCGCACTGTTACTCGACGCACCTCTGCACTTCCCGATGAACTTTTCAACGATCCATTCTTTCGCGAATTTTTTGGTGATCGCTTTCGGCAGCTTCCCCAAGAACAAGAACGCCAGCTTCGGGGTCAAGGTTCAGGCTTTATCATCAATGAGCAAGGTATCGTTCTGACCAATGCTCATGTGGTTAGTCAGGCTGATCGAGTCACGATTACACTGCGAGACAGCCGCACGTTTGAAGGCGAAGTTCGTGGAACAGATGAAGTAACCGACTTAGCCGTTGTCAAAATAATGGAGCGGGTGCCCGATCTGCCGGTTGCTGCTCTCGGGAACTCAGATTCCCTTAAAGTCGGGGATTGGGCGATCGCAGTTGGCAACCCGGTGGGTCTCAATAATACGGTCACTCTGGGCATCATTAGTACCCTCGCGCGTTCTTCGGCCCAAGTTGGCATTCCAGATAAGCGAGTTGATTTCCTCCAGACAGATGCGGCGATCAACCCGGGTAACTCCGGAGGACCCCTGCTTAACGATCGAGGCGATGTGATTGGTATCAATACGGCTATTCGGCCCGGCGCCAATGGGATTGGCTTTGCAATTCCGATCAATAAAGCGAAAGCTCTGATTAATACGCTGGCTGCAGGGAAAGCAGTACCTCATCCTTTTGTCGGGATTCAAATGGTTGGAATTACAGCAGAAGAAGCCCAAGAGAACAATGCGGATCCCAACTCTATGTTCATCGTGCCGGAAATTGACGGCGTCTTAGTTGTGCGAGTGATTCCGGATACCCCCGCTGCGGCTGCAGGTATCCGTCGAGGAGACGTTATAACCAAAGTTGATGGACAAGCGATCGCAGATGCAGGCAAACTACAGTCGTTAGTGGATCGAAGTGGCATCGGCAAAACGTTGAAATTTACTTTGGTTCGGGGAGAACGCACTTTAACGATTCCGGTCACCACCGCCCAACTGAGCAATCAGGGGCGCAGTTAAGTCGGAATCGTCCTCCTTTAATTAAGAACCAGACCATCAATAGATAATTTTTAGCCAAGCCGGAATGTTTCCGGCTTTTTTTTGTCTGTCTCTTTTCACTTTGTTCGATTGGTTAGAACATCAATAATTTCTAGGCTACGGACGGTGATCGCGTCCGGGCCCGCGATCACCGTCCGTAGAAAAGTGCCGATTAAACCGTCACTCCAATGGGTAAAACCATTCCGATTAATACAGCAGCCTGGCAACATTGCCGGAAAAGGAAGTCTCAGCCCAAAATCCTTGGAATCAGGGT
>JBCDHF010000569.1:0-2550 GCA_038750375.1 Cyanobacteria bacterium P01_H01_bin.15 | reverse complement strand
TGCCAATTCGCCTTCATAATCCAAGCGCCGAGATTGCGCTGGGTAATAAATGGGCTGATTTGCGCCGGTAACCGTGGTCGGTGGTTTTAAAAATATCAGAGGTTCTTTGGGCACCTCTCCCCCCATTTCAGCGGCATGATTAGCGTAATTTTTCCCGACAGCCACGATTTTTGAGGGGGAACAAGGAGACAACAATACGTACTCTTCCGCCACCAGTTGCTGTTCCGTCGGTTGACCACCCATCCAGGGCGGAGCATCCAGCACTGTCACCAGCCGGTTTAGCTCTAGCAGACCGTAGTAGATCTGCCCTTGCGAAGATTTAACGCGAACGTAACGCTGCACCATTGTGGATTAAAAAAAAATAGTTCAGACGAAAGAGAAATTAATCTAAGACCGGCAAGTTTGGCAACTAGGATACTAGCGATTGACCTCTAAAGGGTAGTAAGATTTGAGATCCTTGCTTCTGCTCAAAGCCCATTCTTTGCCTCAGAAGCCATTTTGTCCATAAGGAATTTTTGGGAATTTATGCTCAGTAACTACGAAATGCTTTACATCTTGCGTCCCGACATGACGGAAGATACCAGTTCAAAAATTGTTGACAAGTTTCGTGATCGCTTGGGAGAGCTTGGAGTTTTTAACCTAGACATCAAAATTTGGGGTCGTCGCCGGTTAGCTTACGAGATTCAGCGTCATCAAGACGGCATCTACGTCCAAATGAATTATGTGGGTGACGGCAAGCAGATTGCTCCCCTAGAAAAGGATATGGGTTATAGCGAAGATGTAATGCGCTATATGACTCTCAAGCTTGACACGCCTGTGGATGCAGAAAATTTAGTTCCGGTTGAGCCTTCTCCCAGCAGAGACAGCCAGCCAGAGCCTGCACCCGAGCCGGTTACGTCCACTGAGTCTGAGGCGCCGGCGCCCGTGGCTGAGACGGATAGCCCAGCGGAGTCCGCTGAGCCGGAAGCCGCAGCTCCGGAAACATCAGATGAAGCGACTGAGACTGAACCTGTTGCTGAGACTGTTTAAGGTTCGCAAAACCAATTAGTTTTCGATCGCAAATTTTTTAGTTACGTTTCGCAGACTAAAAATATAGATATTTGCTTAAGGCCGCGTTTGATTGACTTAGTCGTTCAGCGCGGTTTTTTGCTGGCGGCATTATTTAAAGAAGACCTACCGGAAAGCAAATGACAATCCCGGTCTAGGAGTGTGCTAACGTGAAGCGGTTTTGGAACTTTTAGGGGCTGTTAGCCTCTTGTGATCCTGACAGTGGCTAAATTTAAGGGGATTTCAATGTATCAGATACGGCGATGCTTTAAACGCTGGGGATGGTTAATCGCGGCAAGTCTTTGTCTGACTATCGCCTGTACCCCGACTCCAACGCCGGATAGTGGTGGTCCTGAATCAGTTGGGGACAGTAACCGGGTTGCTATCGGGACGACGCTGAAAGTGCGCACTCTCGATCCGGCTGATACCTATGAAATCGCGGGGTTAAATATTCTCTACAACGTCAGTGAGACGCTCTATACCTACGAATTGGGAACGGCTGAATTAGTGCCTCTTTTGGCCGCCGAGATGCCCACCGTTAGCGACGACGCCTTGACTTATACAATTCCGCTCAAAGAAGGCATTACGTTCCAGGACGGGAGTCCCTTTAATGCCGAAGCCATGAAGTTCTCCCTGGATCGCTTTATTGAAAATGGCGGCAAGCCGAGTTTCCTGCTGGCTGATCTTGTTGCGGAGACGGCCGCGATCGCAGATTACACGTTAGAGGTAACCCTCAATCAGCCATTTGCTGCGTTCCCCTCGCTGCTGGCATTTCCGGGGACCGCGGCAGTTCCGCCGAGCGCTTACGAAATCGGCGCAGGTGCGTTTAATACCGATGGGTTAGTGGGCACAGGGCCGTATCAATTGGCTAGTTTTAGTGAGGAAGCCATTAAACTCGACCCGAATCCCAATTATTGGGGTGAGGCTCCGCTCAATGAAGGCATCGATATTCAAGTTTATTCCGGGAATTCCGCGAATTTATTCAATGGATTCCGCACTGGTGCAGTGGATATCGCGACTCAGTCTTTAGACCCTGAGCAAATTAAGACTTTACTGGCTGGTGCTGAGGATGGTGATTGGCAAGCGTTGGCTGCTCCGGGAACCACGATTTACTATCTAACGCTGAATCGCAACCAGGAACCTCTCGATCAGCTCGAAATTCGTCAAGCGATCGCAAGTTTGATTGATCGGGCGTTAATTGTTGAACGGGTTTTGCAAGGTCAAGGGGATCCGCTATATAGCCTTGTGCCGTCTGCGTTTAGTGCTTATGAGCCTGCGTTTGAACAGTATGGTGATGGCGACTTTGCGCAAGCGAAAGCATTACTGAGTGAAGCTGGTTTTTCGGCGGAGTCCCCGGCAGAGATCGAGATTTGGCATTCGACCGGATCTCCGGTGCGAGGCATTGTGGCTCAAACATTGGCGGCACTAGCCGAACAAGAACTGGACGGGATGTTAGTGTTTATTCCCGAGAGTGTGGATTTTGCGACAGCGACTCAGAATTTG
>JBCDHF010000568.1:0-2568 GCA_038750375.1 Cyanobacteria bacterium P01_H01_bin.15 | reverse complement strand
TGGAGGTAATGCAGGGGAGGCCAAAGGAATGGGTCGTTGGCGAGCATAGCGTCCCAGCAGCGATCGCACATTGCTTTTAGAGACTTTTTCTCCCAACGCATCGGACATCGATTGCCACAGCTTAAAGCCTACGTCTCGAACATAGCTATGTTCATATCCGGCTGTTTCCGCAATTTCAGCATAGGTTTTTCCATCCCAGACTTGGCGAAAAACCGTCTCTTGAATAGTACTTAGGGGTTGACCGGAAAAAATTTCATCTAAAAAGCCAAGAGCCTCGTCTACAACCATAGGTCAATGCGCCCCACGACGCGATAAAGAGCACAAACCCAGCAAAATACGATCTATTAAGGTGGGTCAAGTATTTTCTACACAAAACTGACGATATTTTTAGGCAGACAGTAATTAACTGTTTATTTATTCTTCTAATAAGTATTAGGCGTAATCCATTTTGCAGATGAGACGGGTCTGAGTGTCGATTGAGCATTCATGTTCTGTTGACATGGGTCAATTCTAGACATGGCTTTAGCCTGTGTTCATATTCAAATAGATACTACCCTAATACCCATGTATTCATTGCCTAAATTGATGATTTCAAGGACGAATGCAATGAAGAAGTTTGTTGTTAGAAGTTTGTCTGCACTGGCGATCGCCACTTCCAGCTTTTCACTGATCGTACCTGCCGTTTATGCTCAAATATCCGTAGGCGTTAGCACACCTATTGTAATCAACGCTGGAACGTCGGATCGAGGTGAAGACCACTTTGTGGAGGTCTCTGTTAATGGTGACATGCCCCTAGCTCGCTTAAAGGTTGTTTGCGTAACGTTTCATAAGCTAATCGGTGTCAAGTTGTTGGATGCTGACACCGGTGCAGAAATTCCTGCTAATATTGTCTTTGGGTTTGAAGAATTTAACGTTACGTTTGATACGCCTGTCGCTGCGGACACAGATGTTCGTATTGTTATGGAAGATTCTAGAGTTCGAGGTCGCAAAGATGGTCTAACCGTTCCTTATCGGATTTTTGCCACCTACCCCGAAATTGGTGGAGAAATTCCTATCGGCACGGCTCTAATTCGCATCCCTGAAGTCACTAGCCGTTAACGTTTTCTTTGCCAATACGAATGGGTGTAATCAAAAGTGACAGTCAGGCAGCATAGGGCATTTGTTCTTTCCAGTAGCTATCCCATCCCCCATTTTCCCGTAATGCCATCATGCTCATCAGATGCTCCGCCTTCTCAACGGTCCACCACGCCCCTGCAATATCAAGCCGATCCAAAATAACGTAACGATGGGCACTTTCAATTTCGCCAGAACCAATGGGTAACTCGGCGTTAATCGCCCCTTGATAATCAAGGTGGTCTGGACGATTACTCATGTATCGATATGCACAACGCACAGGAGCCTGTGGGTCTGCTACCGAATCTGCTTCGAGAAACGGTTCTAGCTCGGCCAATACCAACGCGACCTGGTTGGCTTTAAGACGACTCTTCTGGATGCTCAGCCATTGGTTGGGGTCGTCTGGCGCACAGCACTGACTGGCCTCGGCCAGATATTCACTCAGGTGAAAAAAGTCTAAGAGGTAAGTCGATTGGTCGCCAAACTGTGTGTCAAACTGCAGCGCAATCCAGGGTGCCCCATCCCCCACCCCATGAATCTGAGTCTTACACCCCATCCCCATGATGATCGCACTATTGAGCAATTGCGCTCCTGCCTCATCCACGCTCCCAAAGGTCGTTCCAAAATGAGGCTGTTTGCTATCACTTGGGCGAACTAAGCTCAAACGAGCTTCTCTCTTGCTCACTTGGCGGGTCTTGCGACGGTCAATGATATCTCCTTCAGGGGTCCTCTCCAGACGGGTTTCGACAATCGGAATTGACGTCCCATCCATTTGAGCTACCAATTGGACAACTCCGGCTGCAGAGGGAATCTCCTCTTGTAGCGTTTGCCCGCAATGGACCTGCTGAGCATGCCGTTGAGTGATCGATTGGGCCGAGCTAACCGGGACGCTGATGCCATGATGCTCCTGCAACTTCCCCGGAATCTTGCCAAAGGGCACATCTGCCCCAAAATCCGCAATCACTCGTTGTAGCGGCAGTGAATAGCTACGACAATCAATCTCAGCGCCGCTGGAAAAGGGGCGAATCAATGGACCATTTCGGCCTAGGGTAAAGGTCTGCTCTTCGACGCTAATACGTCCGAAGCGGCTGTGCCAGTAGAGGGTTTTTTTCGACTACGTTGGGCCATTGGCTCTGATTGCTCGACGCGCTGCTGTTGGCGTTGACTTTCCTGATTAGCCCATCCTTGCAAGGCTGCTTGTCCAAGTCTTTGAATTTCGTTGATCACCTCTTGCTCTGCTTCATGAGCATTGGTGAGAGTCCCATTCGTATTTTCTACGACTGAGACTAAGCCCTCTATTTTTGCTTTTAGCTCTGGATAGGCGTCCAAGCGAGAATCTAAACTTTGCGAAGAGCGAGAAAACGGTAGAAGCATAGGACTCATTGAGAGAGAGCATTAGACGATTAAAGGTGGCTTAAGGTGAGTCTAGCATGACCTCTTTAGTGTATTTGTTTT
>JBCDHF010000567.1:0-2582 GCA_038750375.1 Cyanobacteria bacterium P01_H01_bin.15 | reverse complement strand
TGCGAGGCGCCCTTCCATCATTTCCACGTCATGGAGCGGCACGCCGACCTCGGTGGCGAGAGATGGCATTAAGCCAAGGCAACCCCCAACTCATACTTAAGTAAAAACACGCAGTCAAAAATGGTCGACGATAGACGATATTTATAATTTATTAATATTTTACTTTCCGGAAGTGCGTAATAAAAATCAACATAGCCCTGGGAAAGGATTTACTCTCCCGGTTTTCGCGACCGCTGCGGCCGTCGGTGCGTTGCGGTGTTTGCAGGGAAATAAGTCGAAGACCGTAGAACTGCAGCTCATTAATCCTGCCGAGATAGCAGAGATTCCCCTGGAACAAGTTGCCTGTCTGGGTTCTGGGGTGTCGCTGGGTATAGCTCGCAGCGAGCCGGGAGAAAACTTGGACCTCACTCGACAGATGCCTATTTGGGCGAAGGTCGCTTTGCGATCGCAAACTTCCGAGCAGCCCCAGATTTTGTTAGTGGGCGGGGAAGGGGTTGGGCATGACGTTAAAACGGGAGAATCTGCGATTTATGGCTATGCCAAAGCCTTAATGGAAGTCAACTTGGGGCCCCTACTGAAGCCAAACCAGGCGATTACAGTGACCCTCATTCTGCCAACGGGGAAACAGCTCGCAAAGCGGACTTCCAATGCGGCGTTTGGAATTGTCGAAGGGTTGGCTTTATTGGGCACCCATGCGATCGCAGAACCGCTAAGTGCCCCGGCACAACTAGCGGAATTTCAGGCTGCCTTAAAAACAAAAAGCGCAACTTATCAGACCATCGTGTTTTGTCTTGGAGAAAATGGTTTAGATTTAGCCCGCCAAGCCGGAGTCGCGACCGATGCCTTGGTTAAAACAGCAAACTGGCTGGGACCCATGCTCGTTGCAGCCGCCGATACACCCATCTCGGAAATCTTGCTTTTTGGTTATCACGGGAAACTGATCAAATTAGCTGGCGGTATTTTTCATACCCATCACCACCTGGCTGACGGTCGCCAAGAAATCTTGACAGCCCAGGCGGCTCATCTAGGAATGCCCTTGCCGCTCCTGCAGAAGCTCTTTGCCTGCCCGACAATTGATGCGGCCTGGCAATTTCTACAAATAGAAGATCAACACAACCAAACCCACTGGTGCCCTGAGTTATTCCAGCAGATAGCCGAAACGATTGATCGCCGAACAGTGGAATATCTTGCCAAGCATACCGAGCAGTCCCTCACGATTGGTTCTGTTCTGTTTAGTCGTGATCGCAAACTCATCGCCAAGAGCCAGACCGGTGAGAAGCTTTGGCAAAAACTGATTACGTAACTCGGATTCTAAAGTCTCGCTTAAAGATTGGAATCTGTAAAAAATAGCTAAAGACCTTAAGACATCAACAATACAGAGGACAGTCTTATCGACTTAGACCCGCTAAGTTAGAAAGATTAACAGTGCATTCATTCCCAGTCAGGTAACACTTCGTGAGCAGCGCCACAACTCTCTCCTCCAGCCAAGATTCTGAACAGCAACCTCAGCTCGGGCGTCAGATGCTGGTGATTTTGGACTTTGGGTCCCAATATTCTGAACTCATTACCCGCCGTATTCGCGAAACGGAAGTGTATTCTGAAGTGCTTTCGTACAGGACTTCTGCCGATAAAATTGCGCAGCTCGAACCGAGGGGCATCATTCTCTCTGGCGGACCCAATTCGGTATACGACGAAGTCGCACCGCATTGTGATCCGAAGATTTGGGGGCTGGGCATCCCTATTCTAGGGGTTTGCTACGGCATGCAGCTAATGGTTCAACAGCTTGGCGGCAGTGTCGAGCGAGCGAAGCGGGCGGAATATGGCAAAGCGTCTCTCTTTATCGACGACCCCACCGATCTCCTGACCAATGTTGAGCAGGGAGCAACCATGTGGATGAGTCATGGTGATTCCTGTACGGCTTTACCGGATGGCTTTAACGTCCTGGCCCACACAGACAATACACCTTGCGCAGCGATCGCAAACAATGACAAGCATTTTTATGGAGTGCAGTTCCACCCTGAAGTGGTTCATTCAGAAGGTGGGATTGCCCTCATTCGCAACTTTGTCTACCACATCTGTAAATGTGAGCCCACTTGGACGACCGATGCCTTTGTGGAAGAGTCGATCCGGGAAATTCGGGCGAAAGTGGGAGATAAGCGGGTTCTGCTGGCGCTTTCGGGCGGCGTTGATTCCTCTACGTTGGCGTTTTTATTGCACAAAGCTATCGGCGATCGTTTGACTTGTATGTTTATCGATCAAGGCTTCATGCGCAAAGGCGAACCGGAGCGTTTGATGGATATCTTTGCAAAGCAGTTCAAGATCCCCGTTGAATATGTGATGGCGCGCAAACGCTTTTTGGACAAGATTGATAACATTACCGACCCGGAAGAGAAACGACGTCGGATCGGGCATGAATTTATTCGGGTCTTTGAAGAAGAGTCTAAACGGTTAGGTCCCTTCGATTATTTGGCTCAAGGGACGCTTTATCCTGATGTAATCGAATCTGCCGATACCAATGTTGATCCCAAGACCGGAGAGCGGGTTGCGGTCAAAATCAAGAGTCATCACAATGTGGGTGGACT
>JBCDHF010000566.1:0-2601 GCA_038750375.1 Cyanobacteria bacterium P01_H01_bin.15 | reverse complement strand
CAGCGGCATCTGGTGATGAGAACATAAAGCAAGGTATAAAGCACAAAATGAAATGGCGCAGTCGGCATCCCTCGACCCCGTTGCTCTGGTTCCGCAAATAAGTCCTCAAATAGTTTCCATTCCAGGTCTGTCAATCCCTCGAAACGTCTCTCCATCTTCTTTTTCCTTCTCTCTACTTTTTCTATTTTTTACTAGTGGGATGGGTTCGTAGTAATTTAAGGTGCAATTGTGGCAATCGCAAAAAACGTTGCAGGCTAGGCAAACGACTTTGATATTGGATGTGCTGTAGGTCAATCTGCGCTAGATGTGACAGCTTTATTTGCGATGGCTTTGTCACATGATTAGCAGAAGTTCCTGCGTCAGTCGTTGGCGCTCTGTCGGGTGTTTTTCCAGGACTCTTTGGTCGGATGATGGCAATATTTTTGTTTTGGGGTGGTCTTTCAACAACCCTAGATTTTCTCCATTCAATCGCTATTCTGACTGCTCTGTCTCCATTTCCGCCTCTCTGTCACCCCCCAAGGCTTCGGTCTCTAGATAAAGCGTTCATATCGGTCTCAGTTTGAAATTCGGGCCAGCCTTTTCTAAGCTTGGCATGTAGATTGTCAACGAGCGCTTGATTTTCTGGAAGATCGGCGATATTCACTGTTTCCTCTGGATCTACTTGGTGGTCATAAAGCATGCGTGAATCGACTCGTACAAGTCCTATCCGTTTTGCCAAATCATCCGGACCAGGGAAAGAGTAGAATTCAGTATATCGATAGCGGTCAGTACGGATAGATTTGCCGTTGTTATAACGACTAAATGCAGCTTTTTTACCCAAATGATCGGGGTTTTGCAGAAGTGGGACTAAGCTGATGCCTTCTAAATTGCTAGGCATCGGGACTTGGCACAGTTCGCAGAGAGTAGGATAAACATCAACAAATTCCGTCAGCGCCAAACTCGACTGTCCTTGCGTAATACCGGGGACTTTGACGATCAGAGGAACATGAAGTGACTTTTCGTAAAGCGTATGCTTTTCCCAGAGACCGTTATCGCCCAAATGAAAGCCATGATCGCCCCAGAAGATTACAATAGTGTCTTGTTCTAAGTTTAAGCGTGTCAACTCCGCCAACACTTGCCCAACTAAAGCATCCGCATAGCTAATCGTCGCGTAGTAGGCGTGTATGATCTGTCGAGCGAGGTCTTCAGGGAGTTCTTCTTCCCATTGAGGGACGTTCTGAAACTTTCGTAATCCAGTCCAACGATGCATCGCAGCTGCTGGTGCTCCTTTTGGCATATAAGGATTGGCTGAAAGCTGGATATCTTTCAGGTTGTAGAGATCCCAGTATTTCTGCGGCGCGGTTAAAGGAAAATGAGTGTGGTTAAATCCGACTCCTAGAAAAAAGGGTTCATCGGTCTGTTTGAGTCTTTGCAGAGTTTCGACGGCTTTGAGTGCAACCTGCCCATCAGGGTAGGCATCATCAAATACATCGGCAGCTTCAAACGCTGGTCCTTTGCGTGCAGGGTCTTCGGGATAAGGGTGAAAACTAGCATTTCCAGGACTAAGATAACGTTCCGTCTTAGCTCTCCAAGCTGGTTTGCTCCAGCTAGCATTGTCGTCGTCTGAGAAATGATATATCTTTCCCAGAGAAATCGATGTATAACCCGCATCTTTAAACGCAGCCGGTAAACTCACTGTATCTGGTAAATCTTGATCTTTGCGGGAATCAAAACTAGTCAACCGAAAATAAGTCGGTCGCAAGCCTGTCATCAGGCTAACTCGGGAGGCACCACATATCGGGATTTGACAGTAGGCCCGCTTAAACGAAACACTCTCGGACGCTAAGCGATCTATGTTCGGCGTAATCATTTGGCTATGTCCGTAGCAGCCTAGTTGAGGACGTAGGTCGTCAATGGAGAACATCAAGACGTTGTAGGCTTTGTCTCGAGGTGGCGAGGTATTTTCCTGAAGGTGCAAACCTTCAGAGGCAGGGCGGCTACAGCCACTCATCTTATTGGTGGCAGCGAGGATACCTGCTGCGGCGCTCCAACTAAGAAAATTTCTACGTGAAAGTAGGCGATTCTGACGTTTAAAAAACCAAGACATTTCTAGCTATTTTTTGAAAACCGTAGCAAAAGCCTTCTAATTTTTGTGGCTTTTGGGATGGAACACTCCCTAAGAATAATTGCGAAGGAAAACTTGTCGTCTGTTTTCCATATCAGTTCGCCTTGATAATTTTTATATGCGA
The DNA here is from genome assembly GCA_038750375.1 of Cyanobacteria bacterium P01_H01_bin.15. Taxonomy (GTDB): domain Bacteria; phylum Cyanobacteriota; class Cyanobacteriia; order Cyanobacteriales; family JAAUTE01; genus JAAUTE01. The sequence goes on along the minus strand of JBCDHF010000566.1, from coordinate 373 downwards.
TTAAAAAGGTACTCCTAGAATTCTTTAATCCAATCCTTGACAGTTTTACTGTCTTTTTTTGGGTAGGTAAGAATCCAAGCTAAGTCTACCCGACGATAATTTCGCGCCTATTTTCTTGGTTTCTTTGAACGCAGCCCGACATCCCGTAGCATTAGCCGCATACCCCAAGAAACTCTGTCTATAAGAATTAGTGCGATCGGTCCCTGGCTTCGGAGGGAACGTAACGCGCAAGCAAAAATGAGAACCCTTTTTTCGATCCTGACAGGTATACGGGCAATCTTGCATGCTTCGTTTGCTTTGGCGAGCTGAAATTAGACGGAGCACATCAGGGGACCGAAAAAGCGACCACCCTGTATGTCACTTCTGCACGATT
>JBCDHF010000565.1:0-2602 GCA_038750375.1 Cyanobacteria bacterium P01_H01_bin.15 | reverse complement strand
TGCCCATCCAATATCCATCGGGGTTGGTGTTTGACGAAGAGTCGAATAATGCTCTTCAATAACGGTTGCCCAACGAGCCAAGGTCAGAATTTCCGCATCTGCGATCGCAAACTTTTGGCGTTCTGCTTCGGGGACCGGCGTATTTTTAGTGAGCTTGCTCCCGCCTAGGTCATAGACCAAGCGGATATGCTTGCTGCCTAAACGCTTTTCGAGGATGGGATGAAACCCGGGTTTGAGGGTTGGCTTGAAGACAAAAAACTCATCCGGATTGACAGCCCCTTGGACAACATTTTCCCCGAGACCGTAGGCTGCGGTAATTAAAACCGCGTTAGAAAAACCCGTTTCTGGATCAATGGAAAACATTACACCGGAAGCTGCGAGATCTGCACGCACCATTTTTTGGACGCCAACGGAAAGGGCAACCTCTAGGTGATCGAATCCGCGACTAGCCCGGTAGGAAATCGCACGATCGGTAAAGAGCGAGGCAAAACATTTGTGGCAAGCGGAAAGGACGTTTTTCACGCCGTGAACATTGAGATACGTTTCCTGTTGTCCCGCAAAGCTGGCATCGGGGAGATCTTCAGCTGTGGCACTAGAACGAACTGCAACATCAGTATCACAATCTAGGGATTGGGACTCCGCAAATTGTTCTGTATTCTGGGATGTTGGGATTTGAGGGCAAGAGCCGTATCGATGACAAAGGGCAAAATAAGCATCTGCGATCGCAGATTGGAGATCAGGTGGGAAAGGGGTATTGAGAATCAGAGCGCGAGCTTTTTTTCCGCGCGATCGTAGATTCTGCAAGTTGTCAGCGTCAAGATCGGCGAAAAGCGCTTGAAGTTTTCGTTTGAGATCATCTTGCTCAAGAAAGTAACGGTAAGCATAAGCCGTTGTCGCAAAACCGCTGGGCACCTGAACACCCTTAGGCGAAAGCTGTTGAATCATTTCACCCAAAGACGCGTTTTTACCACCGACTAAGGCAACATCTGATAATCCCACCGCCTCAAACCACAGCACTAACGCGGTTTGTCTAGTGGATAGAGTAGGTGAATCGATAACTCGGACAACCATCACCAAACACCTCCCGGCTTATTTGAAAATTAGGCGCGATATAACTCTAAGTTTTTATTGAAGGACAAACTTATCTGTTTCAACAGAACAGTCTGAGATATTAACTCTGACTACATACAACTGATTATCAGAACAGAAAGGCTTTGTTGCATAAATTAAGCCAGTCATATCGAGGGTTTCGACGATTGCAAACTCATGAAAATCCTGAATTCCGTTTTTTCAAACCCTGAAACCCTTATATAGCAATGATTATTCATGCAACAAAGCCGAACAGAAACTCAATAATTTTTCCGCGTAGTCTAAAACCATCGTGACGCTCCTAACTTCACAGTAGCGTCTGGCATTCTTCAGCCCGAGCTTTTTTATATCGTTTTTTACAATTCTGTACAGTTGGGATAAAGGCTGGAAATTTATTTTTGGCTAGTAAATTGGCGTTTGCTTTAAGGAATTACGAACCTGGATACCAAATATTGAGTTTGGCGTTTTTCTGGGCTCAGAGGTGAAACCAAACCCCAGAGCTAGCACTCCCTGCTTAATACGTTGATTTAGTTGCTCCGCATTCGCTGAAATCGTTGATAGCGACCTAGTGCCAGCAGCGGAAAGTAGTGCTGGTAGTAGTGATATTTGAGGTAAAAATGCTGTGGGAAACCTGTGCCGGTAAACTCATCTTCATTCCACCCCCCAGACGTTTCTTGAATTCGAATTAAGTATTCAACGCCCTTGGCTAATGCGTCCGTTGACTGCGCTGCAATATCAGCATCAGCGAGTAATCCAATCAATGCCCAAGCAGTTTGGGACGCAGTGCTAACGCCTTTAGCTTTCAGACACTTATCTTTGTAACTTGCACAACTTTCACCCCAGCCGCCATCTGGATTTTGGACAGACCGTAACCAGTCGGCGCCTTTTTCCATTTGCGATCGCACTTTTTCAGGAGTCACTAACGCTAGAGCACTAAGCGCTCCGCTGGTGCCGTAGATATAGTTCACGCCCCAACGCCCAAACCAGCTTCCGTCAGCTTCTTGCTCGGCAAGTAAGAAATCCATGGCTTGCTGAACTTGGGTGTCTGGTGCCGTCAAATGACATTCCCCGATCATCTCCAACACGCGAGCTGTTACATCAGCCGTAGGAGGATCAATCATCGCCTTCAAATCACCGTAAGGAATGGCGTTCAACCAGTCTTGATCATTATCTACATCAAAGGCCGCCCAGCCACCATCGCGGCATTGCATCGTTAAAATCCAATCCAGGCATCGAGAAATTGCTGCTGGTTTATCTTCAGGTTGACTCAACTGGGCTTGATTAAGCGCCATCACCACCACAGCCGAGTCATCTAAATCTGGATAGAAGCGGTTCTCGAATTCAAAGGCCCAGCCGCCAGGTTGACCTTGTTTGTTTTTAACTTTCCAATCTCCGTAATCCAAAATTTGTTTACTCAGCAACCAATCCGCTGCTTTTACCAGTTCTGGCTTGCTCGGCTCGTAGCCAGACTCAATCAGCGATCGCAAAACCCAGGCCGTATCCCAAACGGGCG
>JBCDHF010000564.1:0-2604 GCA_038750375.1 Cyanobacteria bacterium P01_H01_bin.15 | reverse complement strand
TCAAAATAAAAGAGAACGCGAGGAATCTTTGCGCGGAGTTGATTACTCGCCTCGGGTCATGTTCAGGCTCAGCGCCGATCTGAAGACGTCCTGTCCCCCTATGGAAAACGCAACTGTTCCTCGATAGACTGTTAGGAATTCTGCAATCTCTATAGAGTTTTGTGCATTGAGGTTTGGCTAACATGACTTTCACCACCGCTGCGCCGGTCGTCGCGCCTCGCAAAAATTCTGAGGTGGTTCGGCAGCGTTACCCCAACTACCGAATCATTGTGCTGAATGATGATTTCAACACGTTCCAACATGTTTCTGACTGTCTCCTCAAATATATACCGGGAATGACCAGCGATCGTTCCTGGAAGCTCACAGAGCAAGTGCATTTTGAAGGTCAAGCCGTTGTTTGGGTGGGACCCCAAGAGCAGGCAGAGCTCTATCATCAGCAACTCAGCCGCGAAGGTTTGACCATGGCGCCTTTGGAACCCGATTAATTGTTAGATATCCGCTGCCTCACAATTTTTCATGGCTAGGACACGGATTGATTCACAACCTATGTTCAAATTCATGATTCCTTTTCCCCCGCTACGAGGACGTTTGTGAAGCCCTCCATTTGCTCATGAGTCCTCGCAATCTTCGAACCTATCAAGCGACTGATATTGTGGGCTACTACTCGCAAATTCGGCTTATTCAGGGAGCAGAGAAACAGGTCATCGAGCGGCTTCAGGCACAATTACCGCAGATGCGGATGTTGGACATGGGTGTGGGTGGAGGCAGAACCACCACGTGCTTTGCCCCGTTAGTCAAAGACTACATTGGTATTGATAACTCCCCACCCATGATAGCGGCTTGCCAACAGCGATTTTCTGACTGGCTACCGCTGGACTGTTTTCGCGTTGTCGACGCGCGTGACCTCAGTCCCTTTGCTGATAACAGCTTTGATTTCATTCTGTTTAGTTACAACGGTCTCGATTTTGTCTCTCACGCTGAGCGCGTCCAAGTCTTGCAAGAGATTCAGCGTGTGGGTAAACCTGGTGCTTATTTCTGCTTTTCCAGCCACCACCTAGGCGGCATAGAGCGTGCCTTTTCCTTCCGAGAGCAGCTTTCTTTCAATCCCATCTCCGTTTATCTCAAAGTCTCAATGTGGGGATTGCTTCGGCTATTTAATCACCAGCTGAACTATCAAGACCTCATGAACTCAGAGCATGTGATCGTTCGAGATGAATCTCATAATTTTCGATTAGACACTTACTATATTCGACCTGCCGCCCAAATTGTGCAGCTAACGCCAGGATTTCGGGATGTTGAAGTGTATTCCTGGCGCACTGGTGAACAATTAGACGCCCAGGCCCAATCACAAAATACAGACATGTGGCTTTACTATCTTTGTCAAGTCGCTGAATAGATTACCTTTGACGCACTTCTGACAACGACTCCGTTTTAGTCAGAGTGCCTTTCACGCATTACTCGTTTCCGCCATCAGGTTTAAGCTGGATAGCTCAGCCACATTGGCCTGTACTCGCTCAAACATTTGCTGACAGTGATTATTACGCTGTAGAGGCAGTTCTTCATTCTTGACAACAAAATGTACCTGCATAATGTCTTCTTTCGCGCGGGTTTGATCCAGCAAAATTTCGACGGTGGCAAGCTGCGCAAATTTCACTTGACCTGGATTTTCCCTTCCCATCAAATAATCACTAATTTGATAAATCAGTTCACAATCTGAAGCTTGTAGAATTTGAACCAACGTTTTCTCTAAGCTGGGGTCGTGAACCGAGGCTAAGTAGGTGCAGGTATAGCGTGCCATAGGAACTGTCCGGGTGAGAACTAGCCTTCATCTTAAAAGTAACGTCCTAGTCGCTTGCAACGTTCGACTCACTGTTAACAACATTTACTGATCTCAACCTGCTCTTGGACTGCTCAAATCTCTTTGCTCCCGTCATTGGTCAAATTCAAGCGATTACCCTTCTCCAAAATGCGATCACAAAAAATCGTATTGCCCCGGCGTATTTATTCGCTGGACCGACGGGGGTGGGTCGAGCGCTGACGGCGAGACTGTTTGCCGGGACGTTGTTAGCCCAAGGTCTTTCTCCTGAGCAATCAGATTTGGCTATTCGCCGTGCCGCAGCCGGAAATCATCCCGATTTGTGGTGGGTGGAGCCGACCTTTCTCCATCAAGGCAAACGCCTTACCCTAACGGAGGCGATTACAGCGGGTCTCAAGCGTAAAGCGCCGCCCCAAATTCGGATTGAACAAATCCGCGAAATTGGTCAGTTTCTGAGTAAGCCGCCTCTCGAAGCGCGCCAGGCGATGGTGATTATTGAAAGTGCAGAAACCATGCCTGAAGCGGCGGCCAATGCATTGTTGAAAACTTTAGAAGAACCGGGTCGAGCCACCATTATCCTGATTGCGCCCGCAGCGGAGTCTCTGCTGCCCACCTTAGTGTCTCGCTGCCAGAAAATTCCGTTTCATCGTCTGAATTCTGGCGATTTAGAGACGGTACTTCGAAGGTTAGGACAGGCCGACATTCTTGAACATGCGGTGCTGATGGCAACAGGCTCTCCCGGCGAGGCGATCGGGGCTTACGAAAAACAGCAGACTATTCCTTCCGAT
>JBCDHF010000563.1:0-2639 GCA_038750375.1 Cyanobacteria bacterium P01_H01_bin.15 | reverse complement strand
ATTTTAAAAAAAATTGGGGAAGAAGGGGCAGAAGTGGTGATGGCTTGTAAGGACCAAAATCCAGAAGAAATTGCGGGAGAAGTTGCCGATCTCTTTTATCACACCCTTGTAGCGCTGGCTTACAATAAAGTTGACATTCGTGAAGTTTACAAAGTATTGCAACAGCGTCGCGGCTAGAACCACCGCTTGAGCCGTCTATTCTTGTAAATCAAAACTCCATGGCATATTCTGATTTTGACACTGCCCTCACAGAAGCATCGATTATCGAGACTGAACTGGTCAGTATTGAGAAACTTCAACAGGAAGTTTTAGAGTTGCGGATCTACAAGCATGCATTTGAAGCACAAGCCTTGATTGTGCATGATTTGGTCTCAATGTACCAAGTCTCAACTGGGCGTATTTTGCTGAAGACGATGTTGCGCCGAGGCTCCCAATTGATGACCCAATTGACCGGGGCGGAAGAATGTAGTTGGTTTTTGTTCAGCGCAGACGGCAAGGTTAGCGAAAGCCTGTTGGCCCGGGGCGCAACGCTGCAAGAAGATAAAGATTCACTCATCGGCAAGGTTCTCGATACCGGTTTGGCTGGCTGGGTTTTCCGCCAAAAAAAGCCTGGCGTTATTGTAGATACTCGCATGGATGAACGCTGGGTTAATCTGCCCTATCAGCCCTATCAAGCGGGCTCTGCATTATGTGTCCCCTTAACTCGCGGGAACAGCATGGTGGGAATGATTACGCTGACCCATTCCGAACCGAATCACTTTACGCCAACGATTGCTCGGACCCTAGAATTATGCTCAGTTCCGCTGGCGCTAATTTTTTACCAAGCTAAAGTCAAGGTCGATAGCCAGCTGAAATAATTTTGAGTGAGCATTTCAAATCGATTTGCGATCGCAAACTTAACGCCTTATTCTGCAGCCAATTTATCTGGTGCTTCTGCTGTTGGCTCAGGAGATTCAGGTACGTCCTGGCTCAATTGGTCAAAGATTTCAATCAGCTCTCGTTCAAAAGTCACTTGCGCACGATTAGTTCGTCCACCCACCCATAAACGCCCGCTACTCTGCAGCGCCCAAACTTGGGAATGGGAAACGTAGCTCATCACGACTCCGAGCATAAGAAGCGCAAAGCCACCATAGACAAAGGGGACACCCGGATCCCCTTTAATTTCCATGCCGGTACTGCCAATTAGCTCATTGACCTTTAGGCGGACACCGTTGATTTCGAGACCATTGCCTCCAGCCCGAATCCCCCCAATGAGTTGACCGCTTTGATCGTACGCAAATAAGGTGCCTTGCATATCTCGGGTAATCAAGGCAATGCCTTCACTGAGATCAGGTTTAGTTGGAACCCAGGTTCCCCACAACTGCCCACCCGGATCTTGCAGGGGTGCAACCGGCAGCTCAAAGACGGGGCTATTCTCGCCAAATTGAACCCGGATGTTAGCAATGCCCCAGTCAGTCTGGTAGAAAGTCACGCCGCTATAGCGCATCGGATGATTCACGGAAATAGTTTTGCGTTTGAGTTCCGCTCCCGTCTCGCGATCGCGGAGGGATAAATCAGAATAAAACTGATCGAGATCGCCCTCCGGAGTGTAGTCAATCCAAAACCGATTGACCAAAATTTCCCAACCACTTGTTCTTTGGGGTTGAGCTAGACGCCCAATTTCTAGAAAATTACGAATCTGAAATGTGTTCCCGCTAGGAATTAACTCTTGAGCGAGAAATCCAGCAGCGGTTCCCCAAATGGCACCGCCCAAAATAACGATAATGCCCAGATGCACCACAATGGGACCAATGCGACCGGCAATACCTTTGCGTGCATAAAGAGCATTATCTTGTTGAAAAATTTTGTAGTTTTTTTGGCGAATTAATTCCGGTAAATTTGCGAAACTAGCTCGTTCAAACTCTGCACTTAAAGCCAGTTTTTCAAATCGTTGGGGACGTTTATAGTACTGCCAGCGCCGAGCCGCCTTCAAAGCCGGAAGCTGTCGACGAAAAGTACAGGTAGTTAAACTAGCCCCAAAAACGACCAGCAATGCCAAAAACCATGGCGTGGAGTAAACATGGTCTAAGCCCAAAAATTCAATGACTTGCCAAGATAGAAATCCAAAAAGAGCGGGATTGGTCGGGTAATTGGCTTGGTAATAAGCCTGGCTTTGGCCTTGCTCAATGACAGTGCCACTAATGCTGAATAGAGCAATTAGCAAAAGTAAAATGATGGCCAGTCTGAGGTCGGCAAGAAATCGCAGGGCCCGCCGACCCAAATACTGCGGATTAAAAGGATTAAGATTAGCCGTTGAGCTCAAGGGTTTTGTAAAAAAACGATCTAAGTATGTATTGATCGTAACGTAGTGGGACAACTTCCTCGGTAGAAACGATGGGACAGCTCAGGGGAAGATGTCTTTGGGCTCAAGAAAATATGATCGCAAAAATCCGAAGTGTTTTTTGACCGACCATCTCAATCGGCACTGATTTCGCTAGAGGGGAATTTTTGTTTGAAACTCTCACTGTTCGGGAACGGAAATCCTGCCAACTTTACGAATTACAACTATTAATAGACTCAATGAAAAACCGTCTATGGATTCAGAAAGCTCAGAGTCTACAGAACTTTTACTTTGACTTGCTTGGATTACTTCAGATAGT
>JBCDHF010000562.1:0-2639 GCA_038750375.1 Cyanobacteria bacterium P01_H01_bin.15 | reverse complement strand
TGCAAGGGAAGAATGGGCTGCAAGTATATGTCATGTGTGAAATTCCCAGTAATGTAATCCTCGCCGAACTATTTGCCGAGATATTTGACGGTTTTTCCATCGGTTCCAACGATTTAACTCAGTTAACCTTGGGTCTTGATCGTGACTCTACCTTGGTGGCTCACTTATTCGATGAACGCAATGATGCCGTCAAACAAATGATTCAAACGGTAATATCGAAAGCTCATCAGCTAAACCGAAAAATTGGCATTTGTGGACAAGCTCCCTCCGACTACCCGGAATTCGCAAAATTATTGGTTGAGTCCGGCATTGATTCGATTTCTCTCAATCCCGATTCCGTTTTGCGATCGCGGTTAAAAATTGCCCAAGTCGAACAGCAGCTCAACCGAGATTTGTTTTGAAAGGAATAGTTCTAAATATGACTAGCACCCTGTTTAATCTCGATCAGAATCACGTAGAGTTAGTTTCTCCTGCCAACGGCGCAAACTGGTTCCTGTTCGGCCGGTCAAGACCCACGCTACTGCGCGCGCGCCGTCTCGCCAACTCTTTTGTACGGGCTCCGGTCGGGCGTGGTCGTGAACGGCCATATATTTGACTCCAATTCCTTGAGTGCCAAAAACTATATCGCCAATGATGTGAGATCGCCGCATATGGCTTTCGGAGGTGACCAAGTAAAGCCCTTTGATATTGTGTGCCTTGAGATCTACGACCAGCGTGGTGAAATTAGTGACGGTGTCCACTGCACGATAATCCAGATGTAAACGCTCCGGGCTCACGCCTGCCTGGGCAAAGATATTTGCGGCATAATCTTTCGGACTACCAGAAGACACCCAAACGGGTAAATTAGGGTATTCCACCGCAAGCTTGGCGGCATAGCGTTCGCGATCCTCATGGCCACCCAGCACCAAAATTGCCTGAGGTTCAGTTACCCAATTTAGGACTTGAACCCGACTCCATCCCCCAAATAGCAATAAGCCACTCAAGAGCCATACCCACTTTTGGCGAACGATCTTCACAATTTTTTTCTTACTCACTCCTGCCCATTTTCAGACGCTTGTAGCCTAAGTCAAGAGCCTATAATTCTCTCTAAATTTGCGGCTCTGTTTAACGATTACGCTGTAAATCTTTGCACTTTTAGCATCCGCCAGATTGCTAAAAACAGTTTAATCATGAGTGGCTTTCGAAACAGCATCCTGGCACGCAATCATCCTTGTCCGAAAGTGGCGATTGCTATGGACTCGTATTCTTCCTAGGGTAGAAAGGGTCTGGCAAGCTGACAGACAAATCTTTAATCCACCAATACGCTGTTTTGTTATTTTTAGCGCCATGAATCAACCGTCTATTGAATGTCCTGACGTCTGCGCCAATGGCTGCGTCGCCGATGAGCGCTGCCCCAAATGGAAATTTGTCAATGGCGCTGCTCAGTTTATCTCCAATACCTCTCTCGACCAAATGATCGAAATTGCTGAAATTGCCAGACTCAAAAAGCTGAACGCGCCCCCCAAATGGATCATTCCTGAAGATTTTTAGGAAGAAAAATATTTGTGATCGCAAACATCATGTTTAGTCTGCGATCGCAAGATGGCTCCCTAGATTTTGACGAGCGTAACCCAATCTTGATACTGGGGTTCTTTATTGGCCATCACCCCGAACAAGACATCGCGAATTTTGCCGGTAATAGGTCGCTCGCGAGATAGTTCGTAGTTTTCAATCTGATTAATGGGCGCAATCTTGGCGGCGGTACCGCACAAGAATACTTCATCGGCGATAAATAGTTCCGACTTATCGATGGGACGTTGGAGAGTGGGGATCCCCAGTCCTTCGGCGATTGTCAAGACACTATCGCGAGTAATCCCTTCCAAAATATCTTGGTCAAACCCTGGCGTAATTAAGGTGCCGTTACGGACCATAAAAATATTCATGCCGGTCGCTTCACAGACCTTGCCCTGAGTATTGAGCAAGATCGCTTCATCAAACCCGGACTCTACCGCTTCGGTCTTTGCCAAAGAAGACGTAATGTAAGCCGCGCTAATTTTGCCGCGCAACGGAAAACTGCGATCTTCTTGCCGCGCCCAGGAGCTAAACCGACATTTAATGCCGTCGCCGGAGAGATATTCACCCATGCGTAAGCCGTAAACGAAGAAGTTTTTCTCAACCTTGTGCAAGCGCGGCGCCACTCCTAGGCCGGAAGTGTAAACAAACGGGCGTAAATAAATCGGTTCGGTTGGCTTATTCTGCCTAACAAACTCCATTAAAATCGACTCGATCTTGTCAGCAGGCAGGTCGTAATGCAAAAATTTGGCGCTACGGCTCAGACGCTGACAGTGGCGGTCCAATCGAAACAACACAATTTGTTCGGGATTGTTCGGATCTGGAATGGCTCGCATCCCGCCGAAAGCCCCGGTGCCGTAATGGAGTGCGTGGGTTGCAATCGAAATATTCGCTTCGGCAAAGGGGACAAACTGATGCTCAAAGTAAGCAATCGGCAGAAAATCTTCCATCATTCCGGACAATTTAATAAGCTGGGCTAATTTTAGTCAGAATCTCAAGTGTAACCTTGCGGTTTCCGGAAGAAATAGGCTTCGGCGAAAACTTTAAGAATCCGACCCCAGCCAATTTTCCAAAAGCGCTTGCTGTTG
>JBCDHF010000561.1:0-2647 GCA_038750375.1 Cyanobacteria bacterium P01_H01_bin.15 | reverse complement strand
GGATGTTTGAGGACGGTCAGTCTTTGAACTCATCCGAAAACTGCCTTCGATAAAAAACAATTGCTTTAAAGCAGTGGTTACTATTTTCTGTAGCCGCTGCTTCTTTGTGGATAATAATGGGACGCAAATATTTACGGTTAAGGCGAAAGTACTCGAATGAATATTGATTTACTGCGATCGCTGGTGTGGATGGACTACCGGTTGGCGGTGCTGCTGACGGTGATCATGCCGCTAGCGCTGCTGGTATGGTCTGTGTTTAAACGTTCGGAGGCGATTTCTACGGTTCTCCTGATTTATTGGCGGGCAGCCAGCATGTTAATGATCACGGTTTATCTCATGATCTTTGCCTGGCCCTACAGTTTTGTGACTGCCCTGTTTGCCCGCGCCATCATTCCGGTCAGTCTGTGGTATTGGGCTGATATTAATGAAGAAATCCGAGAACAGCCCCGTAATCGTTTGTGGCTGGTCTTTACGGCTTGGCGCTGGGCCGTCACGATCTATTCAACGCTGGGTGCGATCGCGTTGATCCCCTTTCAATCCTGCGCGTTCCGTTCCGGTGCCGTTGACGCCGCGTTTTGCCAAGTCTGGTTTGAGCCGCCCTTCCGCTACAAAGAAATCTTTCATGGGTCGGCGACCCCGGGATTCCTGGGATTTCTGGGCTTTATGGGTCTCTTTTTCTATGTGTTATTGAGCCTATATTTCTTGGTTTTTCGCTTAGCGAAGCAGGGCCGTTCAGCCTTAGAGCAGTAGACGGCGCAACAAGCCCAAGTTGGAGAAAGCCTTATTCGGTATTGCTCACGCCGACTTTTTGAGCTGACTGTTTTTTCATAGTTGCATTGCGCATGTCATCGAGTAATCTGCCCTTCCGCCTGGAGCAATATACGTTGCGCCACCCCCACGAGGTGTTGTTAATTCAAGTGGTGACCGATGATGAACCGGAAGAAGTGTTGATCTTTCGAGGATTTTCTAGCTCTTTAACCAATCCGACTGCTTTTGATCCCGATGTGCCGGTAATCTCAGCCACGGCTGTCTTGCAACGGGTTGACCGATTACGAGCCCCCTATAAACCGGCAAATCCGGTATACATCGAGCAAGATTTGTCTCCTGCTGAGCTACTGGAACTCCTCTCTAAGTCTGGGGTCTGAATTTCTCAAAGCCGACAACTTGTGATCGCGATATGAGTCTGGGTCAGGAAATTTAGGCGAATTATTCTGTACTGGTCCAAAAGTAGGAGTAATTGTACCTAATCAGGTACCATAGTTCGCAAGTGGTGGAACGTGTGAGGATAGAGGTTAGTTATGGTCAGCATGCCCTTACCCAAGCAGGGAAATGGTCATCATCAAGGCAGTGAAATTGCCTCCCAGGCATACCAACCCGCCGTCTTACCTGAGTCGTTATTTGGTACGGACGGTATTCGCGGCAAGGCAGGAGAGCTACTGAATGCGCCCTTTGGTTTGCAAGTGGGATATTGGACCGGGCGTATTCTCCAAGAAGAAGCCACTGAGTTAGGACCCGTCATTATCGGGCAAGATTCTCGCAATTCGGGAGATATGCTGGCGACTGCGATCGCGGCCGGTTTGGCTAGTGCGGGCATTGAAGTTTGGCAATTGGGACTTTGCCCCACACCAAGCGTTGCCTATTTGGCCAAAGAGACTTCAGCGATTGGCGGCATTATGATCTCAGCCAGCCATAACCCCCCTGCTGACAATGGCATTAAATTTTTCTGTGTGAAAGGCCGCAAGATTTCTTTGGATTGTGCTCAACGCATTGAAGCGGGCGTTCGCCAAGCCTATGAAACGGGGCAAGCTACTTGTCCGCCTGCGACGGCGAATTGGGGTAAATGCCTAAATCGTTCGGAATTGACCGAAACCTATGCTGAGACGTTGCGAACTTCGTTGGCCGAAGGCATGGACTTTAGGGGTCTTAAAGTCGTACTCGATTTAGCCTGGGGCGCCGCCGTTAATTTGGGTCCGGCTATCTTTGAAGCCCTAGGGGCGGAGGTCGTTGCGTTACATGCCGAGCCGGATGGTGATCGGATTAATGTGAATTGTGGTTCGACCCATTTGGCACTTCTGCAGGAACAGGTTCTCTCAACTGGAGCCGACATGGGCTTTGCTTTTGACGGTGATGCCGATCGGGTGTTGGCAGTCGATAATCAAGGTCGTGAAGTCAACGGAGACCATATTCTGTATCTGTGGGGCAAAGTGCTCATGGATGCAGGACGCTTGCCCGATAATTTACTCGTCGCGACAGTTATGGCTAATCTAGGATTTGAGCGTGCCTGGGAAGCCCAAGGAGGTAAATTATTGCGGACGAAGGTTGGCGATCAATATGTACAACGGGAAATGAACAACACCGGGGCGAAGCTGGGCGGTGAGCAATCCGGTCATATTATTTGCCATCATTACGGAGTTTCTGGCGACGGCGTGCAAACGGCGCTACATGTATGTGCGCTAGTCAAGGAATCCGGACGTTCTCTTTCTGAACTCATTGACGATAGTTTCCAGCCTTACCCGCAAATTCTCCATAATGTAAGAGTTCTGAATGCTCAGAATCGTCGACATTGGCAAACGTGTGAGCCGCTTCAAACAGCCATCCAAGAAGCAGAAGCGGCCATGGGTGAAAGCGGTCGGGTTTTAGTCCGCGC
>JBCDHF010000560.1:0-2647 GCA_038750375.1 Cyanobacteria bacterium P01_H01_bin.15 | reverse complement strand
TCAACCAATTCGCGATATCTGCGCTCTGATTCGGTCAACTTCTCGATCAAACGATACTGGATCTGTGTATGTAACTCATTTTTGGTATCGCGCGCGCGCATATAAATGCCCCATCTGAGTGGTGAAATCAGTTTGAGTTTCTGATGTCTATTTGTCAGAAGCTCAAGTGTGAATCATATCCGATTTATACCGGCGCTGCCGTTTCTAGTCGCTCTAGTAACTCTGTAGACGTCATCGTGTTGGCATAGAGTGGAAAAACATGCTCAAAATAAAATTCTTGCTCAAAACGCGTACGGGCAGACGTACAATCGCTTAAAACTGAAACATGGTAACCCTGCTCATATGCTGAGCGCCCAGTAGAGTCAATACAAACAGAAGTTACTGCACCAGCTAGTACTAAATGCTTGATTTTTCGCTGTTGTAAAATCTGTGCCAAATTGGTGTTTACAAAGGCGTTGAGACCTCGCTTTCCAGAGACTTCAAGAATTTTTTCTTTAAAAGGATTTAGCACTTCAATTGTCTGAGAACCTGTGCTTCCTTCCTGAAAAGCGCCAACCTCTTTGATCGTGCCGAGAATGCCGACAGGCTCGATTAGTTCTTCATAGTTGGGTGTAAAGAAGATCGGTGTTGCAATGATTAAAGCGGGGGTTTTAATCAAACTCTGCAGTAAGTGGAGCGTGTTTTCTACCGTATTTGTGGCTTCAGCAGATTCTTAGATGACTCCATTCAAAATACCATCTTCAGCAAAATAATCGTTTTGAAAGCCAATCAGAAGTAAGGCGGTGTTGTCGAGATTCATTATTGAGCTCATTACTTAAAGCAGCTTAATAAATAGCACTAAAGGGTAAGTTCCTAACTCAATGGTTCCCTTGGTTCCCGTTTCGCTAAACACCCACCCAGCCTAGATTAGCTGGGACATTGGAGAATTAAGAAAGTCGCATGGCATAGACTGTCAGCATCTAAAAGTTGAAGCCTGATAGAAGCGGCCATGAACTCCGACCCCAGAAGCCTCTAACAATCAGCATCACCGCGCCCGCACTCAACATATAAGTTAGGGGCTGTATCCCGCTCACTGAGAGGATTTGACCGCTAAATGATGACAGCCCCTGGGAAATGGTGGACAAATTTCCGCTAAATGGGAATCGTGCTAGACGGCTTCACAGACGACTCGTAAACCACAAATCATATCAGCGTTGTCGATAAAACCTGGCGCTCGAAACGTGGATAGGCATTCAGGTACAGAAGAGCCCCACATGCCACCTCGCACGGGACGAAATCGTTTTTTATCGCTCGGATTTTGTGGACTAGACACCCCCTCATGGTGATGCCACGGTTGGTTGCCGTTCTGTTTAATCATTTCGGGCTTAGCACTGTAGTCCCAATGCCAGTCATCGAGACACCACTCATAGACATTGCCATGCATATCGTATAGCCCCCAAGGATTAGCCGGATATCGGCCTACCGGGGTTGTGCCTTTCATCAAGCCGTCGAAGTTTAGCAGGTATGTCATTCCCATCCCCCCCGAGGGGGAAGTGATCAGAGACTTCAATTCGTCAGACAATTGCGATTTCTGCACCCCAATATATTCACCAAAGTGCCATGGAGTCGTGGTTCCGGCTCTACAGGCATATTCCCACTCGGCTTCGGTCGGCAGTCGATAAGCGCGTCCAGTGTAGAGCGAGAGCCGCGCACAAAATTCGATCGCCTCGGCCCAAAATATATGATTGATCGGGTGATTATCAAGATGGATATCAACATGCGGTCGGTACTGTGAGGGTTCTAACCGCATGTCGCATTGCACCTGAGGCAATGCCGCTACTGCTCGCCATTGGGCTTGGGTAATGGGATACTTGCCTAGCCAAAATTGCTTGCGGATGCGCACTTTATGCTGTGGCTCATCACGATAGTGGCGGTCAGAAGCGCCACCACCTTGTTTACGGGCAAGCCCCATCTCAAAATTGCCCTTGGGAATCAAGACCACCTCCAGAGGAATCTCTCCAATCATTTCGGTAATCGTCATATTCTGGCCGGAGTAGTAACGGGCTAGATTACCTTGGCGATCGACCGCCACGACTGGATACACTGATACGTCGTAAGCAATGCCTCTGCGGTCCAGCTTTATACCTGCCTGCCATTGCTCTTTGAACGCTTGTTGCTCTTGATACGTAGCAGGAATCACATCTGGCCCCGTAGCAAAAATATCGTGGGTGCTCTTAGGCTTAGCCCTTTTAGGAGACTGTCCCCAACCCAGTTGATGCACCATGTCAGAGTCGCGACTCATGCCCGATGGCGAACAATTGAGGCTAGCTCCGTAACACAGCAGTCGATAGCCGTCAGCTTCAAAGTGTTGGCGCACATCAATCAGCGATGCGAAAGCGTCATAGCCACTTCCCTGCCACGATTGACCATCGCAGGTGAGTTGTATCCGACATTCTCCATCCCACCAGCGGACAATGTGGGCCGGTTTGCGGGTATTATCCGGCGTCACCATGGGAATTGTAGACTGCTGGCGATTTCCAAACTGTGTCATCTGCGTTCACTTCAATGCCTTGACGACCGAGGAGTTCGCGATCGCTGGCTCACTCTGAACATCTAGTTAATCACTGATTTATCCAGCAGAGCATTCATGATAATTCCGGCAATTTTG
>JBCDHF010000559.1:0-2683 GCA_038750375.1 Cyanobacteria bacterium P01_H01_bin.15 | reverse complement strand
CATAAAATAGCCCAATACTAGCAAGGGCATAGAGACCATGGCTAGGCGCGATCGCGAAAAGCGTTTGCTGTATTGGGACAGGATTGGCTTCAACGACATTAGGGGGAGTTAATCCGCCAAATAATACAAACCATACCAAAATGGAGAAGGCCGCAATTGCAGGCCCCCAAAAGCTAAAGTTAGGATATTTCTTCTTTTGAATAGCAACGAGCAATTCATGTGAGGCAACAGCTAAGGGAAAAGCCAGCATATATTGACGGGCAGCGATCGCTAGAACAAAGACTAGGCTGCTTAAAATACGCAATTCTCTCAAATAAAAAATAATACCTAGCAAAGTCAAAAATGCTGCGATAATGTCAGTGTAATATCGAGTACTAAACCAAAGAAAATAGGGATATAAAAATAATCCAACAAGGGCCAGAATAGAAGCAAATTCATGCTGGCGGCGTGGTCGACCAATCAGAATAGCAATGATGATGGATAATCCGAAGTTCAATAAACGTCCACCAAACACCCCCCCTTGAAAGAGGTATTGAATTTGGCCGAAAAGGATAAACGGCAGCGGTGTATTTAATTCACCATAGTCCCTGAGCTGTTCAAATGTAGGAATAAGCTGATGGCTGAATTGCTGACTAGTTTTGTAGAAGGATGCTTCATCTCCCCAAAGCGGATCCCCCAACTGGTCAGTAGCAAAGAATAATGTTGTGTAGACTAATGCAACTAAAATCCAGAATATAAGCTTGGGCTTAAACTTTTCGAGAAGCTCCTCCGAAAAGTTGGTCATAGATAAGCTCCAAGATAGAAATGAGCCATTTCAGGCTTGAATCCCTGGTCTTTAAGCACTCGATAGTCTTCTCCTTTGTGGGGTTGGAAATGCAGGTCCGTTTTCTGACGTCGTGCGCAGCAGGCACCTTGCTCATCCAGCCACTGAGCAAGTTTCGGGCTGTGGAATTCGCGATCTCCCAGCACCAGAACAGAGGTCTCTTTGAAGCGTGAAAGCGCGACTTTCAGCAAGCGTTTTTGAAGCCTTAAATCACTGTTTTCCGGTTGCTTCATCGGGCTCCAATAGAACGATAAGGTATGCGTGCCCCAGACCAGAGTGAGCCTCAAGACATTTCGTCCTTGCCACTGTGTTCGCTCCATGGCAGGCAACCAATCGCCAGACGTTTGATGTTTGTGTTTATTGAGATAGCGACGCTGTTCGCGATTGCGGTGGTCATTCGTTTCGGCTGGGCTAATCCATAACCTGACCAACGGAAACCACACCCATTTAATGCCGAGCTACGGGAGCAGTAGAAACCGCTGCAGGTTGCGTTTACGACTTTGATCTTGAATGGGTTGAGAACATAAACTCACTAAAGTAGAGAGCCTAACTTGTCGATGAGCTGGGATGCAAAGCAACACTATCTCAAGCGTCAAAAACGGCTGTTCATTCAACTGATTGCGGAAGAGGGTTTGATATGATGCAGGTAACATTTGACTTTTTGGGGAGCTTGATTGCCCCCTATTTTTTTGCCCTTCTATTTTCTCAGATTCCTGCTACGTATAGCCTTGACAAACGTTGTCGCCCTTTCAGCAGTTGGCCATAAACGATTAAGTTAGAAATCGGCATTGATAGCTTTCGCAAAGCTATGCTCCTCACCATACATCAGGTAATTAAGGGAGTTGCGCTTAAATAACATCCCACCGACCCTGCTACCCTGCCACCCTGCCACAGTCTTATCCAGGTACTTTATTTTCAAGCCGATCCCTAAGGGTTAAACCCGATGGCTCGCAATCTGTCATCTCCATCCGCTGACGATCAAAACTATTTGGCACTGTTGGATGGGTTAAAGAGTCGAATTAGAACCGTTCAGATTGACGCTGCTCTGGCAGTCAATCAAAAGCTGATCCAGTTGTATTGGTATGTCGGCAGAGAAATTCTCGCTCGGCAGCAAGAGCAGCAATGGGGTAGTAAAGTCGTTGACCGATCATCTCAAGATTTAAGACGCGAATTTCCCGGTATCAAAGGCTTCTCTCGCTCCAATCTGATGTACATGCGAGCCTTTGCCGAAGCTTGGAAGAATGAATCAATTGTCCAAGGGCTATTGGACAATTTGCCCTAAGGAAAACACTTGTCAGTGACCACAGGGCGTTGCCCTCGCGCCGCTCACCATCGGTGAACCACCGGATAAACGGGGCGGGGGCCGCCCATTGCCCAGCCTGGACGGGGCCTGGGCGGAAGAGCGGCGCCGTTTTCTGATCAGCGAGTGTCCCCGCCCAGTCGCGACTCTGACGTTCGAGAAAGTGAATCGTCCACCCTTTAGACTCACGGGTGCGCAACAGGCCCATGCTCAGGACTGCAGGCGGCAATCGGATGGCGCTGAGGGGCGTCCCCGAACGGCGTACACTGAAAAACGGTGAAATTCGGAATTGCACTATGGGGTCGATCGCCCAAACCGTTGAGTCGATTTTGGGAACATCGCAGGTGACTGCCTGGGAGGCACTGGCGGCACCCCTTAAAAGCGCCGCCGCCGCGGCGATCGCTCAGGACGCCCACCCTGACTGTGTGGCCTTTCCCAAAACCCCAGAGGAACTGGCTGCGGTCGTTACCTGTGCGCAGCAAAACCGATGGCGCCTCTTGCCCTGTGGCCACGGCAGCAAACTCACTTGGGGCGCTCGGGTGACCAGCGCTGATCTGGTG
>JBCDHF010000558.1:0-2686 GCA_038750375.1 Cyanobacteria bacterium P01_H01_bin.15 | reverse complement strand
CTCAAAAAGTGATTATAAGCGTCACTAATTAGGCTGAATACTAACAATAAATTTGGAAGTATTTTGTTTGATTAATGAAAGCGGCGGTATTTAATTTATTTGCCGGTTTAGTCAATTTGAATACTATTCATCTTCAAATTGATTGAGTTTGTGCTTTAAGCTACCCCTGCTCTCCAAAGTGTCCCCTAGATTATTAGGGTGGCAAAAGCCGAACTACATCGGCTATCATCTCATCCATACCGTTAGAAAAATTAGATATTTACCTTAGTGACTAAGAGGCATTGAGATAGATGAATTTAATCGGTAATCAAGTTAAACGGTTTGGAATTAGTGGACACATTAGTGCAGCTAACGCAGACCGTTTGGCTCAGGAATTACAGACAGCGGTTAAAACTCAAGACTACACCGTTTTTATCGTTGACATGGCTGGCGTCGATTTTATCGACAGCACAGGCTTAATGACCCTAGTGTCTGCCTGTCGTCATGCTCGGGAAATGGGTCGCCGTTTTTGTCTTTCTACCCTGGGTCCCTCGGTCCGGATTGTGATTGAACTGACTGGCTTAGACAATGTTTTTGAGATTATCGACGAGCCTACGCGGTTCGAAGCTTTTGCGGCTTAATTGATTCAGCGAGGGTGACGTAAACTTACGGCGAATTTTTTCCCTGGATATGTCCGCTCTCAGTGATCCGATAAGGACATAACTTAACTAGTAAAGCTGCTAGACTCTTTGGCTTAGGCCAGTTAATGGTTTAGAGAGTCTCTCCGCTGGTATCGTTTGGGGGACGCTAAGATAATCCACAGTCCATTTGAGTGTCAGGATTTGACTGTGGCCGTTGAAATTGAGTCTCTACTAAATACAAATATTCAGCGACCCGCTCGGTATCTAGGCAATGAGTTGGGGTCTGCTCATAAAGATTGGTCCAGTGCAGTTGTTAAATGGGCCCTGACTTATCCGGAAGTCTATGAAGTCGGCGCCTCAAACCTCGGGCATATTCTTCTCTACAACATTATTAATGCCCAGCCACGGCAGCTTTGTGATCGCGCTTATCTCCCCGCCTCAGATCTGGCGGCAAAATTGCAAGAAACCGGCACTGCTCTGTTTGGCTTAGAGTCCCGGCGCTCGCTCTTAGAGTTCGATATTTTAGGCTTCAGTCTTAGCTATGAGCTAGGCGCCACCAACATTCTGGAAATGCTGATCCTGGCTCAGATCCCCCTGACAGCAGCAGAGCGCAGAGAAACCGACCCGCTCATCTTTGCCGGGGGACAAACGGCGACCTCGAATCCGGAGCCTTTCGTGGATTTTTTGGATTTTGTGGCCCTGGGTGACGGGGAAGAACTGTTGCCGGAAATTGGCTTAATCGTCGAAGAGGGAAAAACAGCCGGCCTCAGCCGCGAGGAGATTTTGCTGGATCTGGCCCAAGTGCCAGGTACTTACGTCCCGCGATTTTATGCCACACAACCCGATGGCTCGGTCAAACCGCTTCGTTCTGACGTGCCACCGCGAATTTTACGGCGAGTTGCGGCCCCGATTCCGGCCTACTCTATTGGTTTAGTACCTTATGTTCAAACTGTTCACGACCGCTTGACGATGGAAATTCGTCGTGGCTGCACCCGGGGCTGTCGCTTTTGCCAGCCGGGAATGCTGACTCGCCCGGCACGGGATGTTGAACCGGCGCAGGTGGTTGAC
Organism: Cyanobacteria bacterium P01_H01_bin.15; assembly: GCA_038750375.1. Lineage (GTDB taxonomy): Bacteria > Cyanobacteriota > Cyanobacteriia > Cyanobacteriales > JAAUTE01 > JAAUTE01. The sequence goes on along the minus strand of JBCDHF010000558.1, from coordinate 998 downwards.
GCCATTGTCGATGGCATGAGGGAGACGGGCTATAACGAGTTTTCGCTCCTGTCTTTGAGCTGCTCAGATTACCTTTCATTGCCCGCAGTGGGGGTAGAAATCAAAAACCGTCTGCAAAATGAAAATATTACGCTATCTTTGCCCAGCCAACGGGTCGATCGCTTTGATAAAAATATCGCCAATATTATCGGCGGGACTCGCCAATCTGGCTTGACCTTTGCCCCAGAAGCGGGCACCCAGCGGATGCGAGATGTCATCAATAAAGGGTTGACCAATGAGGAATTACTGCGCGGCATTAAAACGGCAGTCCAAGAAGGCTGGAGCCGAGTCAAGCTCTATTTCATGATTGGCTTACCGGGCGAAACCGATGTGGATGTTTTGGGCATTGCTGAAACAGTGCGGTGGCTGCGTCGCGAATGTCGTCAGCAGGGAAAAAGAGCGCTGCAATTTAATATCACCATTTCTAATTTCACCCCCAAACCCCATACGCCCTTTCAGTGGCATTCTGTTTCGACTAGCGAATTTAAGCGTAAGCAGGGGCTCCTGCGGGCCGAATTTGGTCAGATGCGCGGAGTCAAAGTGAACTACACGGATGTTCGCATCTCAGCAATGGAAGATTTTGTCGGCCGAGGTGATCGCAGTTTAGGCAGAGTAGTGAAGCGAGCCTGGGAACTCGGGGCCGGTATGGATTCCTGGTGGGAGAATCTTGATCAAGCGTTTTCGGCCTGGACCCAAGCGATCGCAGAATCAGGATTGACGTGGAAATATCGCCAAATCGAAGACGGCGAGTGGAATGTCATGGATGTCCAGAACGAGCATATCGGCGGCTCACAGCGACGACCGAAATATAGCTGGGATGAGCGTTTAAATTTGCCGCTCCCTTGGGATCACATTAATACCGGTATTGATAAAACCTGGCTAAAATCCGATTTACAAAAAGCCTTGGATGCAGCCACGGTTCCCGATTGCGCCTTTGAAGGCTGTTCTCAATGTGGAAT
>JBCDHF010000557.1:0-2700 GCA_038750375.1 Cyanobacteria bacterium P01_H01_bin.15 | reverse complement strand
TGCTTGGCCACTCGTTTTGCTGTGTATTGTTTTCGAGAAACCGTTCGTGAAGTACCCAAACGTTCAACTCTGGCTGCATTGTCTGGTTGATCGACGCTGTAAGGTGTCACCAGCGTCGGACGACCCGCCCGCAATGCCTGAGCCGTTGTGCCAATGCCGCCTTGGTGAACAATCGCACAGGCTCGTGAAAAGAGTTGGGAGTAAGGCGCATAGTTCGCTGCGATTATACTATTGGGAAGATTGGCTGGCGGCGCATTTTTACCCATCAGTAGTACCGCACGACGGTCTAAACGGCTGACCGCTTTGATGCTTTCCCCATAGAACTGTCCTGGAGACACAACGGCGGCTGAACCTAGCGTAAACACGATCGGTGGCTCTCCTGCATTTAGAAATTTCTCTAATTCGGGAGAGAGTTGTCTACCATCCTCGCCGCCGTCGTAGAAGGTAAATCCCGTGAGTACCGTATCAGTTGGCCAATCCGGCTGGGACTTAGCAAGGACTGGTGAGAACATCGCTAGGACCAACCCCGGAGAATATTTGTCGTCAACCAATGGGTTGCTTTTAAGGGGAGGTAGGCCAATCTCCTGTCGAAGTTGGTAAACTGGTTCTGCCCAAACTTTGGACAAGAGTTTGGAGAGGGGTCTAATCCCGCGTTGGGCAATGACATTAAAGCCGGGTAGTCGGAAGATAGCAGGGAGTGCAGGCAGAACGCACGGATCGTAGGCAGAGAGAAAGGCTAGGGGTTGCAGAATCGTCAGTACCCACGGAATTCCTAGTTTTTCTGCAACTAATCGAGCCGCCAGTACGCCTTCACCGTTGATGATGAGATTTGCATCTTGAGCCGCGTTTATCAAGTCTGTATAGGTTTCACGTAAGCTGGCACAAACCCAATTTCTTACGACATACTCTGTGCCTGTTCTCAGATCCATCATTCGTGCCATTTCTTGAGGATCGTTGAGGGCGGTGTTGTCAGGTCGTATGCGGTGAAACTCGAATCCTAAAGCTTCGACTTTGGCCTGATATTCTCGATGAGTTGCAAACACCACATCGTGACCGCGATGACGTAACTCAAGCGCGATCGCAATCTTTGGATGCAAGTCACCGAGAGATCCAATTGTGGTCAAAACGATTCGGCTCACTCCTTTGCCCCTCGATTAGCTACGCTGCAGAGATAGCCGATCCTAAGGACTGGCTGCTCTACTAGAAAAATAATATCCTCCTCACCAAGATTTAAAGCTGCCCAACGTTCCCAATCAACCGCTTCCACCAATCTAGGCTTCTAATCGAAAACATCTCAACAGTCGGCGCGCCTTGGGGGTGTTATGTGGTGGCAATTGTTTATCAACATAAACGGTCAGTGGCCGTCAATCAGCGTTTTTAGGCTTAACATCTGTCTCTAAAGCCAAGAGCAGCTTCTACATACATTTTTTTACAAATTTCATCTCTCCTTTGAATTCCCCATCAGATTCAACACCAACTGGAATCCAGCCGAGATGCATATAGAAACCGTAGGCTCTCAAGCCAGGATCATTGCCTGTGACTAGCCAAATCTCTTTAATTCCCTTTGACCACAACCAGTTTTCAGCAGCTTGCATTAGAGCACGTCCAGCTCCTCGAGCTTCAAAGGAAGGGAGGATGAATATGCCAAATATAGTTTTCTCCGTAGAATTTGCAATTGAAAAGCCAATTGATAGATCATCTATCTCAGCAATCCATGCACAACAGTCTGTTTCTAGCATTTTGGCAACTGACTGTGGAGTAATCCCAAGTTCAGCAATTTCTTCACAGGATTGATGATTTTCGACGACGCTGGTTCTAATCTCAAACAGGGTATCGATATCGTCTAATTGAGCAATTCGGATATTCATATCGCCACTGTTGTTAGTAATACGTGCTCTACTACGGAGATCATCGTTCAGATTGATGCCGAGTCCACTCATATCTTGACTGGTTTTTGGATCTTGTCCTCACCGAAAAATAAACCACATAACGCTCCTGGTCAGCGGCGGCTAGCAACCTTTGTACCACCATAAAGATCTTGATACCGTCCGTTACAACAGGTTTGTTATGCTGTGTCTCAATCGAAGGCTCATAACTTTAGACGCTCTCAATCAACTGTTGGACTGCACTAATAATCAGCTCAGGCTGATCGAGTGGGATAAGATGCCCACTATCTTTTGCAACGATACGCCGACTATTGGATGATAGTTTGGTCAAGTCTAACTGAAGCGCCGCCCATTTCTGAAATCTTTCATCACTCATCTTTGAATCTTTAGAACCTTGACTCAACACAATTAAAGGCAAACTGCCTAATGATGTAACCGAACGAACTTCCTCAAAGCTCTTTTTTATATTCGCAAGTTCGCTGGATGCAGTTGCCCAATAGTCGGGACGATAACAGAAAGATTTAAAAGTATCAAATAAGGATTGTGTTACTAACGGATATTTTTGAATTTCTCGCTTAATGTCCTCAGGAATTGGCAACAGATTCATCTCCCCGATTAATCTCAGCAATCCAACTTGACTAACAACTCTCAAAGCCTGATAAAGCCAAGACAACATTTTTATCTTCCTCCATATTTCAGGTGTCATCTGATTTTCATGAGAAGAATCGACTAGCACTAATCCGACTACATCTTCGGGATATTGACTTGCATACAACCGCATATTGACTCCACCTAATGAGTGACCGACTAAAAT
>JBCDHF010000556.1:0-2720 GCA_038750375.1 Cyanobacteria bacterium P01_H01_bin.15 | reverse complement strand
TTTTGATTCATTCCTTGACAGAAGGGAACGGATTCCCTCTCAGCGTTTGTACGACAGCGGCTAATGGTGATGAGCGACAGCAGGTTTTGCCCTTACTCGACAAACTCAAAGTCTCAACACCCGGTCCAGGAAGACCCAAAAAGCGGCTAAAGGTCATAGTACAGATAGCTTCAACCTGGGGCTTTTCGGGATACAAGGAGATTACAACTGAGGCGATGAAAGATACCATGGCCCATTACGAAGACCCGTCTTACTTCAACAGCGATGTTGCTGACTTGATTCTAGATAGTATCTTTAATGAGACTAATGAATTTGGGGTACTTCTCACCCGCGAAAATGTTGAACAGTGTAATGATCAGCTGTCATTGCAACGAAAACAGTGGTTGATAGACAGACCTTCCGATGCTCAATTTGTCCAGGCAGTTGTCTTAAATAAGCGCCCAGAGAAATAGCTGGTTTGTGACGTTATATCGATAGGGATGCTCTGTCGAATCAGATTCATTAGGGTCGCAGGAATATTTTTGAGTACTACACACGATTATTCCCAACTTGAAGCAGTCTTGGAAATTTATTTGCTTTAAAAATCGTTACCAATCCAATATTTTCCCTCTCAAACCCCTTGGAACAGGCAAATCAAACTGATTCAACAACGTCGGCAAAATGTCATAAATCTGAGCCCCACTGATTTCTCCTTTGCCGGGACGAGCATGATCGCTATGGATCATAAGTCCATACTGAGCATGGTTCGCATCATCTGGACCCGTATCGTTTTCCAGGTGGTACAGCGAATCTAACCCCACCGACCCCAACGAGCGCCAAGCCAGATTCTGAAAATAAACCACCAAATCCGGGGCGATACCCCGCACCTGCTGATATATCTCTTGGGGTTTATGTGCTTTAACCCCCAATGATTGACCTGTCGGATCTTGCAGGTCTTCCAGATGTGCTCGCAAAGTTTCTCGTTCCTGCTGATAGTCCATGAAGGAAATGCAGCCTTCTGGCTCTCGACCTTGGACATTTAGAAATACTCGCCCGTAATAGCCGCCTGCACCCCAGGCTTTGGTTCTTGACCAGTCAACCTGAGCTGCTTCCAAGAAAATCGGCTGAGTCGGCGTTTCCTTTAGAACGAGATATCCCTTTTCAATCAACCACTGATTTAGCGCAAACCCACCCATCAACGGCTGTGCCCCGTGGTCCGACACAACCAAGACTTCGGAATCCGGGCAGCGTTCTAGCAACTTGGCGAGACAGCGATCTAAGTGACAGTAGTAATCATGGATGGCATTGGCATTAGGAGAATCTGGTTCATGGAGAGGGTGCCGGGGATCCATCTGCTTCCACAAAGCGTGATGCAAGCGATCCAGCCCTAGCTCCACAAAAAACAAAAGATCCGGTTCATACTGATCCAATAAATTCAAGCTCAGCGTAAACGTCTGATTACAGAGCGCATAAATGTCCCGCAAAATACGGTCCTGATCGCCCGAGCGAAAATTTGGGACATCAAACAAATAGCGATTAACGCTAGACGCTAACTGCGGTCCCAAACTCGATGGCTGCGTAAATTGGGACCCGGTATCCGGCGTCAAGCAGCCCGACACTAGCGCACCATTGACAATTTTTGCTGGATAAGTACCCGGTACACTAAGCACCACTACCTGCCAGCCCGCCTCGCTGAGATAATTCCACAATCGGGGAAATTTAATGAAGTCGCCATTTGCGATCGTCATTTTCTGATAACCACGATCACTGCGGCGTCGAAATCCGTAAACACCTAACTCCCCCGGATCGCGCCCGCTCGTCATACAGCTCCACGCCGGAACCGTAATCGCTGGAATACAGCTCTCCAGCCGCCCGTAAGTCCCTTGATTCATCAAGCGGTTAAACGTCGGTAGCTCGTCCCGCCATTTCTCAAAAAGCAAAGATGGCTCCGCACAATCCAGACCAACCACAATCAATCGGGGAGAAGCCGCCATATAATCTAAACTTTAAAAATCGCTGGCTGTAGCTGCGTTTCAGCCCGGATCTGGTTTTCAACTGCGTAATCGATTATTAGATCCCCAAAAGCACCTTGAGATGATAGCACTTTCTTACAAAAAGTTGCTATCATTACCAATTGACAAAATTATGCTTAAGTCGCTATTGGTTCTTTACTTTTAACAGCGATAATTCAAGGCGCTTGAGGGTCTAGCTTGGGCTAGTTCACCTTAGGCGTCTAACTTTTCTGGTCAATTATTTTGTGATTTAGCGGGTATTAATCTAACTTGTGATCGCAAAAAACCGCCAGAATATCAGTTCACCCAAACCCTGACTCGGTTCCTAATGAAACATCTCCAAGATCAGCACTTTGATTACGTCAAGATTGGCTTGGCTTCACCAGAACGCATCCGTGCTTGGGGAGAGCGCACCTTGCCCAATGGTTCAATTGTCGGAGAAGTTACCACTCCTGAAACCATTAACTACCGAACGCTCAAGCCGGAGATGGACGGGCTGTTCTGTGAGCGTATTTTTGGTCCCTCGAAAGATTGGGAATGCTGGTGCGGAAAATATAAGCGAGTCAGACACCGAGGTATTGTCTGTGAGCGCTGCGGCGTAGAAGTCACTGAGTCGCGGGTCCGTCGCCATCGCATGGGATACATCAAATTGGCGGCCCCGGTCACCCACGTTTGGTATCTCAAGGGAATTCCCAGCTACATCGCGATCTTGCTGGATATGCCTCTACG
>JBCDHF010000555.1:0-2721 GCA_038750375.1 Cyanobacteria bacterium P01_H01_bin.15 | reverse complement strand
ATAATCAAATCGGCATCCTGTTCAATCGAGCCAGATTCCCGAAGATCCGACATCATCGGTCTTTTATTCGTGCGGGATTCTACCCCTCGGCTGAGCTGGGACAGAGAAATAACAGGTGCGTTAATTTCACGAGCTAATCCTTTGAGCGATCGCGTAATTTTGGCTAATTCCTGGACCCGATTATCGCTACTGCCCTCCATCAACTGCAGGTAGTCAATCAAAACCATGCCGAGTTGGCTACCGGTTTCTGCCTGAAGTCGTCGCACTTGCGATCGCATTTGCATGGCGCTAATGCTGGCAGTGTCATCGATATAAATCGGCATTTCGGACAGGGTGCCAATGGATTCGCTGAGAGGACCAAATTCATGGTGGTTGAGCCGCCCAGTTCGCAAACGGTTACTTTCAATGCCCGTCTCGCTGGATAAAATTCGCATTGCTAGCTGCTCTTTCGACATTTCCAAACTAAAGATCGCGACCGGTAACTTGCGAAATTTAGCGATATTGAGTGCAATACCCAGTCCTAGGGCGGTCTTGCCCATTGAAGGTCTGCCTGCCAAGATGATGAAGTCGGAGCGCTGTAGCCCATTGGTCATACCGTCAAGATCATAGAATTCCGTCGGAATTCCCGGCAGCACCGTTTCTTGCTGAAGATTTTCAATTTCGGCAAACGTATGGATCAAGGTTTCAGCAATGGGAACCAGACCCTGCTGGCTACGTTCTTGGGTCAGTCGGAAAATCTCCTGCTCGGAGCGATCCATGACGATTTCCAGATCCAGAGTGGTGTCGTAGCCATAGTCGATAATGCGGTGTCCGGCAGCAATGAGCTGTCGACGGACAAACTTATCCAGCACGAGGGACGAATAGCGATCAACATTAGCTGCCGATACAGTGCGATCCACGAGCTGAGCAAGTTTGCTCATACCGCCCACCTTTTCGAGACGTTTGTGGTCTTCTAACCACGTGGCGATCGCCATTAAATCAGTCGGTTTGCCTTGGGAGTAAAGAACTAAGGCGGCTTGATAAATCTCCCGATGGGCTCCTACGTAAAATGCCTCGGGGGACAAACTATCGGCGACCCGACCCATCGCTTCCGGGTCTAGCAAGATTCCGCCGAGGATCGACTCTTCCGCTTCTAAGTTTTGGGGCGGTAGACTATGCTGAGCGCTGGATAAACTGGCAAAATCGACATCATTTACTCCATTGCGCTGGTCTTTTTTGCGAGAGTTGGATTTACGCGTGTCAGATTGCATAGCCACAAAAACCTGGGAGGCAGACGGTGCTTCACTCTAGCAAGCATGCACTCTGGGCTCGACAGATTTAGCGATTTTTCTAAGCTTACGCTCCCCGAAATACTTCAAGACGGCTTTTCGCCATGCCCCGGCTCGTTTTAAGCTCAACATTAACGACCTTCAAAAAAATGCCATGCGTATTGGTTGATCGGGCATCGGTTTAATGGGACAGCCCATGGCAGTTCGGCTGCTAGACGCTGACTTCTCGCTGATTGCCTACAATCGCACGCCAGAAAAAAGCACTCCCCTTATCGCAGTTGGGGCAACTAGCACGACAGATCTAACTGATGTGATCGCAAAATCAGACTGTCTTATTTTGATGTTGGGTGACGCGGCCGCCATCGAAGTCGTACTGTTGACTCCCGAAAATCACCGGCAGCTCGCTGGTCGCATTGCCCTAACAAATGGGGACGATCGCCCCCGATGAAAGCAGCGCGATCACAGACGCCTTTAAGCTCCTAGACGCCATCTATCTGGAAGCCTCCGTGCTGGGCAGCATCCCTCAAGCCAAAACCGGTAGTTTGCGAATCATGGTAGGGGCTGACCCAGTACTATTCACCCGCTACTTACCAATTCTGCAAGCCCTAGGACCAAACCCGACCCTCATTGGCCCGGTTGGGACTGCCGCAGCATTCAAACATGGCGCTGAACCAACTTATTGCGACTCTTACCACCAGTTTTTCTCTGAATTTAGGGTTAATCCAGCGAGAAGGCGTCCCAGTTGAGACATTCATGGACATCCTGCGAGGGAGTGTTCTCTATACGCCAACCTTTGATAAAAAACTCGCCCGTATGTGCGATCACAACTTCGCCAACCCTAATTTTCCGGCCAAGCATCTCCTCAAAGACATCAATCTTTTTCTTCAGCAAGCTCAAGCCGATAATCTAAATGGAGAGGCCATCGCTGGGGTCAGAACCATCGCCGAACAGACGATTGCCCTTTGCTTGGCAAATGCCGACTACTCAGCAATTTACGCCGCCATTAACCCCGAAGACGCGGGATGACTCGCTACAATCCACAATGGAACATCTCGTAACTCGTCATGCCAACCAGAATTCCTCAATTTTGGGGCCGCCTTCTACGCGCCCTTTGCCTATTTATTTTACTCAGCGGGTTAATTAGTCAATCAACCGCCTATGCGGGCATCAATGACGATCTTTACGACGGCAATATTTTTGTGGTCTATGGCGGCAATGGTTCGCTAGTTCCGCCAAAACTAACGCTTACCCAAACCTTCGAGCGCCAAATTCCCACCATCCTAGTGTATTACATTGACGATAGCAGCGACTGCAAACCCTTTACCTTTGTCGCCAATCGTCTTCAAGAATTCTACGGGCGAGCCGCCAGCATTATTCCAGTTTCGGTAGATACAATCCCCGCTCAAGATCAGTATGAACCCACTCAGCCCGGTTACTATTACCGTGGTACGGT
>JBCDHF010000554.1:0-2737 GCA_038750375.1 Cyanobacteria bacterium P01_H01_bin.15 | reverse complement strand
TTGATTTCCCGCAGCCAGATTCCCCCACTAGCCCCAGAGTTTCGCCGGGATAAGCGACAAAGGAAACATCGTCGACCGCGTAAAAATAACGGGACTGCCAAAATGGTCCTTGAGAGTATCCAATCCGCAGAGCCTCGACAGTCAACAGCGGAGATTGTTGTTGCAAGGAGTCGAGACGATCAGCCAGTTGAGTCGATGAAATGGTCGGCAGCGCATCTAACTTCGGGGCATCAGGTCGTTCTCGCAGCACCGTTAAACCGTCAGGATTTTGGGTGACTTCGAGGTAGTCGTCCACGGTGGGCAATTTTTGCCAGCGTCGGTCTAATGGCGGGCGGCAGGCAATCAGTCCTTTCGTGTAAGGGTGACTGGGACCAGTCAATATTTGGTTAACTGAGCCGTACTCCACTACCTTGCCTTGATACATAACCGCCACTTCATCTGCAACTTGAGCAATGACGGCCAAATCATGGCTAATAAAAACCATCGCCATTTGTCGCTCTTGGCAGAGGTTGCGCAGCAAGGTCAGAATGGTTGCCTGAACTGTGACATCTAAAGCCGTCGTTGGTTCATCAGCTATTAAAACAGTGGGATCGCAGGCGATCGCCATCGCAATCACGACGCGCTGTAATTGCCCGCCCGAAAGTTGGTGAGGATAGCGTTTGAGATAGTTCTGTTTACGTTCATTCAGGCGCCGAGTCAGTCTAGCTTCGTTAGCAGTGGGGTCGGCAGCGCTTAATTCAGCCCATAAATCCGCATCAGTCGGCAGCAGCTTGACTTCTTGAAATCTGGAAATAGCCTGACGGCGGGCTTCTGCAACCGTTACGTTGCGATGCAGGCGAATTGCTTCAGTGACTTGAAACCCGATGGTGTAAACCGGATTGAGCGCACTCATCGGCTCCTGGAAAATCATGGCTAGCTGGCCGCCACGATATTGACGAAGTTTTGAAGATGTAAGGTGTCTGAGATCCACAGAATAATTGTCAGAATCCTGCCACAGGATTTCTCCTTGGGTAATTTTGCCGGGTGTGGGGACTAGACCTAAGAGCGCTAGCGACGTAACTGATTTGCCCGAACCGGATTCTCCGACAATGCCCAACGTCCGACCGGCATGAAGCTGAAAATTAATGCGGTCAACAGCAGTATTGGTGCCTGCATCGCTAAAAAATCGTACTTGCAAATTGCGGACATCTAATACTGGTGGACTAGGCATGAAAAAATTTCCCACAAGAACCTGCGAAAAAGTTATGCCGTCACTATATCGAATTGGGGATCTGACACAATCCAGAGAAGACCTGAATTTTTGGATATCCCATGATTTATTTAGATTCTGCCTGCGTGGAAGAGGCCCGAACTGTCGCTAAGTGGAGTTGGGTCAAAGGCATGACGACTAATCCCACACTGCTCGCTGCTACCGGGATTAACCCCGCAGTTACGCTGCAGCAGCTTGCACTAATTAGCGAAGAAGAAGTGTTTTATCAGCTGTATCAAACCGAATTCCAAGAGATGTTGAAAGAGGGCAAAAAAGCAAAAGAAATTGTAGGGGATAAACTCGTGCTCAAGGTTCCGGCGACAGATGTCGGTTTTCAGGTCGTCGCATGGCTCAAAAACGAAATTACTTGTTCTGTAACTGGCATTTACCATCCAGCGCAGGCTGCTGTCGCGGAAGTAGCTGGGGCTAAATACGCGATCGCATATGTAAATCGTGCCACCCGACTCTTGGGAGATGGCTTTCAACTCGTCAAGGACATGGCTAGCGTTTTGGCGGGAACTGAGACAGAAATTTTGGCGGCAAGCCTCAAATCGTCAGATGAAGCGGCTCAAGCCTTGGCGGCGGGTGCTCATCACCTCACGCTGCCCTTGGACATATTGACCGCACTCACCACGCACCCGTTGTCGGAAAAAACTTTCGCAGAATTTCAGGAAAAGGGGCGTGGATTAGCGTTCTAGAGAATTAGGCATAATCTCGGGTCTGGCTCAAGTAAATCCATAGACCTTGTTGCAAACCTTAACGAGGATCGTACAGCTGAGATTACTGAAAAAAAACAGTGAATTGCCAGCTCTGATCAAATGCTTCGTTAAGCTGAATGCTCAAAACTGTTTCTGCGAAGCGAGTGAGATCACGGTGATAAAGAACGACCGCTGGATTAAAGCGCAAGCCAATCAAGGGATGATCACGCCTTTCGAGCCTCAGCTCGTTCGGCATGTCGAGAATATGCCGGTTATTTCCTATGGCTTGAGTAGCTTTGGCTACGATATCCGATTGTCACCCACTGACTTTCGCATCTTTCGTCATGTCCCAGGAACGGTCGTTGACCCGAAAAACTTCAGCGCCAAAAATTTAGAGCCGGGAGCACTCCACCAAGACCAGTGGGGGGAATTTTTTATTTTGCCAGCCCACTCCTACGGTCTCGGGGTGGCTCGCGAGCGGCTAGAAGTTCCCAACAACATCACCGTTTTGTGTATTGGCAAAAGCTCATACGCTCGGGTAGGGCTGATTGCAAATCTCACGCCCGCTGAAGCGAACTGGCGCGGTCATTTGACGTTAGAGTTCTCCAATTCTTCGAGTGCAGACTGCCGGATTTATGCCAATGAAGGGGTTGTTCAGCTACTCTTCTTAGAAGGAGAGCCCTGTGAGGTTGATTATGAAGCCCGCCAAGGAAAATATCAAGATCAACCAGAAGCGGTCACCCTAGTCCGGGTCTAACTTGCCCGCCTCCCTCCACTAACTCAACCAGGG
>JBCDHF010000553.1:0-2780 GCA_038750375.1 Cyanobacteria bacterium P01_H01_bin.15 | reverse complement strand
CTAAAATTGCGCTTTGCTACGGTCAGATGAATGAGCCCCCAGGTGCGCGGATGCGTGTCGGCTTGTCTGCATTGACCATGGCTGAATACTTCCGCGATGCCAACAAGCAGGACGTACTGCTCTTTATCGACAACATTTTCCGATTTGTTCAAGCGGGTTCTGAGGTCTCTGCACTTTTAGGTCGGATGCCTTCTGCGGTAGGGTATCAACCGACTTTGGGTACAGACATGGGGGATTTGCAAGAGCGAATTGCCTCGACTAAAGAGGGTTCGATTACGTCTATTCAAGCCGTTTATGTTCCGGCTGATGACTTGACTGACCCGGCACCCGCAACAACCTTTGCTCACCTTGATGGAACAACGGTATTGTCCCGTGGATTGGCTTCTAAAGGTATTTATCCAGCAGTCGATCCGTTGGGCTCTGCGAGTACGATGCTTCAGCCGGACATTGTCGGTGAAGAGCACTACAATACTGCTCGCGCCGTTCAATCCACTCTGCAGCGGTACAAGGAATTGCAAGATATCATCGCAATTCTCGGTTTGGATGAATTGTCTGAAGAAGACCGTTTAACCGTTGACCGCGCTCGTAAAATTGAGCGTTTTCTGTCCCAGCCGTTCTTTGTCGCAGAAGTATTTACCGGTATGTCTGGTCAATATGTCTCCATCGAAGACACGATTAAGGGATTCAACATGATTCTCAACGGTGAACTGGATGATTTGCCTGAGCAGGCATTTTATTTGGTCGGCACCATTGAGCAAGCTATTGAAAAAGCTGAGAAACTGAAGGCGGAAGCCTAAGGTTTGATCTTGGAGCGGGAGCGAGTCTCAGTTATCGATCGGATGACTTGGGTGCTCCCGCTTTTGACGTCAGGGACAGTTGCGACTTGTGTTGAGATGTCGTTGAACGTCAGGTTAATCGTGGAATGAGACGTTCGAATCATTAGATAGTCCATCGCACATTAACCGAAGCTATCGTTTTGCAAGCAATGGATAAGAAACAGTCATGGCATTAACAGTGCGAGTCATTACTCCAGATAGCACCGTCTGGGATCAGGAAGCGGAAGAGGCAATCTTGCCCAGTACCACTGGACAGCTCGGCATTTTATCCGGTCACGCGCCTTTACTAAGTGCCCTTGATATTGGTGTGGTACGGGTGCGTACCGGTCAAACTTGGGAAGCGATCGCGGTGATGGGCGGTTTTGCCGAGATGGATAACAATGAGCTGAAGGTTTTGGTTAACGCTGCTCAGCGCGGTAGCGATATCGATGCGGAAGCGGCTGAATCGGAATTTGTGGCAGCCGAAGAGCGTCGAACTGCGGCCCAGGCGAGTGGTAATGCTCAAGAACTGATTCAGGCTGAACGCGAGTTTAAGCGGAGTCGGGCACGTAAGCAGGCTGCTGCGGGGGTTGCTTAGGCATTGCCATTCTTTGGGGAATCATCACGGTGGTTTTCTCTGATTTAATGAGTTAAAAAGGCGCTGGAAACGTTAATCTCCAAGCGCCTTTTTGATTAATTATCAAATGTGGGCCAGCTATCTGCTGCGAATAGCGATCAATCTGATTTAGTCCAGAACAAATTCGCGGGAACGACTTAGTTGCTGCCGGTAAAGAGAACTTCAGGAAACTTGTCTTGGGCTTCTTGCATTCGCATACGACGTCCCTGATTGCGCAGATCTTGCCAAAAGTTAATGACTTCAGTGGCTTGATTAAGGATTGTGATCCGTTCTTCTTCAGAAATCCAATTCTTGCCTTCTAGCTCGTCTTTGAGCTGCTGCCAAGCGTCGTTGCGAGGCCAGAAATAATAAACGGTCAGGGGGCTAGTGCCATTGCCGACTACTTGATCAACTGCGATCGCAACATCTTTGTTAAGCCAGAGCACCTTAATAACAAACCGAGCATCTGTAATGATTGCCGGAGAGTTCTGCTCTATCTCCACATTGGCGAAGTCTTCTGCTGTATCCATTACCTAAATCAAAAAAGAACGTCCTCTATCCTAACCTACCTGAGTTCCGTATTCGGCGACTTTCAAAATAATTGCTGGGAAAAACACCGAGAACGGGAATTGACGCCATGAATTTGATTTGTCCAAAATGTTCGGGACTTTTACAATCGCTAACCTTTGAGGGGGTTGAGGTTGATCGGTGTCGTAAGTGTGCGGGTATTTGGTTTGATGCGCAAGAGGCCGATCAGCTCAAAAATATGCAAGGGTCTGAATCTTTAGATATTGGCGATCCGGCCTTGGGAGAACAGTATGATCACATTGCTAAGCCCCTGCGCTGCCCATGCTGTCGGCAACGCCTTGTGAAAATGTTGGACATGGATAAATACAGTATTTGGTACGAAAGCTGTCCGCGCTGTCAGGGGCTGTGGTTTGATGCGGGAGAGTTTAAAAAATTCAAGGAGAATTTTCGGCAGCCGAGTTTGCAGCGGTTGGCGCGGCGGCTATTCGGTCGTTAAAAGACCCGGGGAAACTCGATGGGGAAGAGCAAAACAAAGAAAAAGGCAATACCGCAAAAGCACAGAGCGAGGATAAGACCCACTTCGCGATCGGGATTATACGTTTTACCTAGTTGCACTACGAAATAAAGCAAAATCAACGCAATGAGGGTCGGTAAGATTACAAACAATAAGAGTTCCATGCGGATGTTTGCCTGTTAGATATTTTTGCCAATTAGACAACGAGCGTAATGATAGAAATTATGGGGTTGAACAGCTTATATAGCTTTCGCCAGATCGCTTAGGACACTTCTGATTTTGAGTTGCCTAATTCTAGAGCGTCCTG
>JBCDHF010000552.1:0-2784 GCA_038750375.1 Cyanobacteria bacterium P01_H01_bin.15 | reverse complement strand
GCTGGATTTGCAGAAGTCATCCCTTAAAATCCTCCTGCGGGTAAATCGAGATCGCCGAGGCTGCCTAGCAGATCGTCCAGCTCATCTTGCGCCAAACTCATTTGCGGGAAGTCGCCGGGACTGTAGCCCTGGTCGGTGTCGGGAGCGAGGCAGTAATCAATCAAAGCATTTAGTTCATTCAAATAGCGATCTGCGAGGGTTTGAATTGTCTCGGGGCGATGGCACTGGCGGCTGTAGCTCCAATACACTTTCAACTCCCCTTGGCTAACCAGCGCATTAATTTCTAGCAATACATCCCGCTCTGATTTAGGACTGCGAGCATTGCCTGTTGATTCAGTCGCTGGAGCGAACCAAGTTTCGGGGGTAAAAAGCTGATCAGTTTGCCCCAAATAATTGAACCGCAATGGAATTTCTACATTTGCCTGAGATATTTCCGAAGGTTGTAGGTAACGCAGAACCCCGAAACCCAAGCCCTGATCGGGAATATTACGGCGAAGTTCTTTGATTGCTTTGATGGCTTGGCCGAAGTCCCGCGTCTCTGCATCAGGCAGTGACAACACCAGCGTATACAGACTAGTTAGCCAGCCCACTGTGCGAGATAAATTACCGTCGTTGCGTCCATGACCTTCTAGGCCTACCGACAACTGGGACCCCGCCCAGGGCTCTAATGTTAGCGCCAGCGCCGTTAACAGCAGATCGTCAATTTGTACGCTGTATGCCGCCGGGACTTCTTGAAGTATCTTTTGAGTTTGGGCTAGCGAAAGTTTAACTGTGAGTGTGTCCTGATCAGCGAGAGTATTGCTGCCGTTGGGGAAATCGGTGGGGAGCGATGTGACTTTAGCGCCGATAACGCTCTGCCAATAAGGGATTTCGGCTTTGCGATCACAAGACTGTAACTGCTCGATCCAGTGGGGAATGCCCAGGGTTTTCGGCGGGAGAATCGGAGTTGTTCCCTGGCTGAGTTGACGGTAAAGCTGTTGCAAGTCTTCGAGAATGACTCGCCAGGATAGACCATCTACCAGCAAGTGATGAGAAACCAAAAATAGACGACGTTCTAAGCCTTGAGGGGTGGTGAGTTCAAAGTAAACGCAGTGCCAGAGGGGTCCTTCCGCGAGATTAAAGCTGCTATGTGTTTGATTCGCTATGCGAGTCAGGGTCGGCTGGATATCGTCAACGGATTCAGTAATAACGGTTAACGGTGCAATATCATCAGGCTCACGGAAAATTTGTTGCCAACGGTTGTCGGTTTGAATGAAATTCGCGCGTAATGCATCGTGATGGTGGGCCAGCTGCACCAAGGCTTGAGAAAGGATCTCTGGATTGAGCGATCGCGTAACGGTGAGTAGCACCGACTGGTTCCAGTGATTGGCGTCAGCAAACTCTTGGGCGAAGAACCAATGTTGAATTGGGGTTAAGGGGACTTCACCGGTAATTGGAGCTTGAGAGGCTTGGGGGGCTGATTTTGCAAGGCTCGCAAGTTCAGCAATTGTCGGATATTGGAATAGATCTCTCGGTGAGAAATAAACTCCGGCAGCTTGGGCTTTTGCGACCGCTTGTAAGGCAAGAATTGAATCACCGCCTAGCTCGAAAAAGTTGTCATGGATTCCGACGGGGCGCTGAAGTAACTGCTCCCAGCTTTCGACGAGTGCGGTTTCCGTTGCTGTTAATCCGGTGGATTCCTGGGCCATCTCTGCTGACGACAAGACCGGATCCGGCAAGACTTTCCGGTTCAGTTTTCCATTAGGCAACAGTGGCAAGCTGACAAGCGGAACAAATAAACTCGGCAACATGAAGTCAGGCAAGGTTTTCGCTAGTTGCGATCGCAAATTTTTCGCAGCGTCAGGAGAGAGGGCTGTACCCGGTTCCGCAGCGGCAACGACTTCACCGGAAAGATAGGCGACTAAGCGACGATTATTTTGAGCATCAATCCATAATTTAGCTGCACTTTGGTTAACGCCGGGTATCTGGAGTAAAGCCGCTTCCACTTCACCCAACTCAATCCGAAAACCGCGTAACTTAATTTGGCTATCAATCCGGCCTAAAAACAGCAGTTCTCCATCCGGACGAAACCGAACGCGATCGCCAGTACGATATCGCCGAGGAGGACCTGCTAAAAACTTTTCGGAGGTGAGTTCTTGCCGCTGCCAGTAGCCCCGAGCGAGTCCATTGCCCGCTAACAGCAACTCGCCCGGCATCCCAATCGGCACGGGATTTTGCGCTTCATCGACCACAAACGCTTGAGTATTCGAAATCGGTCGCCCAATGGGGACAACGGACTCGTTTCCGTTGAGCTTGATGTAGGTAGAATACGTCGTGTCTTCCGAAGGACCGTAGAGGTTGTAGACGTGGGGGACCTTCTGACAAAGCTGATCGGCTAGGCTCGGCGGGATGGGTTCTCCGGCGAGATTAACCGTGCTGACGTTAACAGGAATGCCATCGAGCCGCAACAGTTCTGCGATCGCAGTGGGAACAGTATTAATCAAAGTTACCTGATCGACAGCAGGGTGAGTCGGTAACTGCAACACATTATCGGCGAGGATCACGGTGCCGCCGGTACTCAAGGGCAAAAATATTTCAAAAATAGACAGATCAAAACAGATCGAAGTAGCGGCTAAAGTCCCAGCGAGCTGCTCCGCGGTAAAGACCTCCTGAGCCCAATTGATTAAGGTCACCGGACTGTTATGCTCAATCATGACCCCTTTGGGTTTGCCTGTGCTGCCGCTGGTGTAGATGATGTAAGCGAGGTCTTGTGCGGTGAGGTTGCTCACGGGCGCCAGAGTTGGT
>JBCDHF010000551.1:0-2786 GCA_038750375.1 Cyanobacteria bacterium P01_H01_bin.15 | reverse complement strand
CTCGAAAACAGGCTATTCCCTGCCCCAACTGTGGTGGACGAGCCGAGCGAGAAAAACTCACAAACTCTGCCTATACTCAAACGACCTGTTCGGATTGTGATTATTTGCTAGTAACTTGTCTAAGCACAGGTCATGTATTAGAGGCTTATGCGCCAGGAATTAAACAATAATCGTTATTCTTCAAGCGTCTTGCACGCAAACAAAAATCGCTGAGCCAACAGTCAGACTGTTGGCTCAAACAGTATAAACACCCTCCCTTAACGGAAGTGGAGGTTGCTTGCCAGAACGCTTTGGTATTGGGTAACTCAGGTTTAGAGACATCCTAAGTAATCTGACAAAAAGGAGATTTCAGGCTCCATTCAAAAAAAATCCTCACCCATTAAGGGACAGCCAGCTACCTGAAAGGAAGGTCTCGCTGCAACTTAATACATGAGAATTGTCTGTAACTAGTAGGGAGTCAAAATAAATTGACTAGCTCCCATAGTATCAGTAAAAATTCGTAGCGGTTTATCGCGAAGCTTTTCGTCATCTTGCGCCCCTCATAAGTATTATTGACTAACCTTGCTCATCGACTCCCTTTCAGTTGTTTTGTCGTGGAGACAAGTTGGGAGAGAAACGTCAATAAACCTTAGGCAACCGCCTCTGAAGCCTCCCGCTTTATAAGGATGAGCAGCAGAGGGATGAGCTTCTTAACGCATCAGGAGTTGATCCGCTTGCTTGGCAGTTTCAAAGAAGTAGCGAACATTATCTTCCGGAGTGCCAACTAGAACACCGTGACCGAGATTCATAATGTGACCTCGATTCCCAGCTTTGCGAATCGTATCTAAAATGCGATCGCGGATAATGTCGTGGGTCCCAAACAAAATTCCGGGGTCCATATTACCTTGAACTTTTTGGTCAGCCCCGAGACGCTGTTTGGCATCTGCCATATCGACGCCCCAGTCTACGCTGATAAAGTCAGCCCCTGATCGTCCCATGCGCTCTAAAATACCGGAGCTGCCGCTGATATAGAGAATAAGCGGTGTATCAGGATGGGTCTCTTTAACAGCTTTGAAAACTTGCTGCTGATACGGCAGCGCAAACGTATCGAAGTCTTGAGGAGACAGCTGACCAGCCCAAGAATCAAACATTTGAACCACTTGGGCGCCGCAATCAATTTGATAACGGACATAGGTTGTAATTGCGTCGGCCAGCTTGCTCAAGAGTTGGTGCATTAACACCGGTTCTGCAAAAGCCAAATGCTTAATGACCGCATAGTTTTTAGAGCTTTTCCCTTCTACCGCGTAGGCGGCTAATGTCCAAGGCGCGCCGACAAATCCTAAAACAGCGGCTTCATTACCCACTTCTGAACGGAGTGAGGTCAAAATAGTTTTGATGAAAGGCAAAGATGTGTGGGGGTCAAGCTCATGAATGTTGGCAATTTGGGCCGCTGTCCGAATCGGGGGTTCAATAATCGGACCTTTGCTTTCAACAATATCGAAGGGAATACCAATACCGGGTAGTGGAGTCAAAATATCGGAAAACATGATGACGCCATCAGGCTTAAATGCCCGCCAAGGCTGCAAAGATATTTCTATTGCTAAATCTGGATTCTCCGAGCGATCGCGAAAGCTAGGATAACGCTCCCGTAAATCTCTATAGACTTTCATGTATCGTCCAGCTTGGCGCATCATCCACACAGGGGGACGACTCAGCTCCTCGCCTCGGGCAGCTCTGAGTAAGTAAGGAATCGAAGAATCAGCGGCGGTCATAGGGTTTAAGCACAAAAAAGGCGCTTGTCAGCTTAACACTTGAACTAAGCGGCTTTCGAGAATGTAAATAAATTGTGAAACAGAGCGGTCATTGTTTGTTCGAACAAGGGAGTTGCTAATAACAAACATTTAGAAGCCCTCCCAGCACAAGCCCTGAGATTGGGGTTCCGAGCGCTTGAACCTAACGAGCACTAGGCTTTTGCTGCCACAATCATTTTCAGTTCAGCTAGCAGCTTTTCCGCATGGCCTTTAGCTTTAACTTTAATCTCTGACCAGGCAATTTTTCCGGTCGGGTCTATCACGAACGTGGAACGGACAATGCCCATATATTCTTTTCCCATCATTTTTTTTAACTGCCACACCCCATAGCTATCTGCGATCGCTTGACCGTCAGCGAGTAAGGTGATGTCCAAATTATGCTTTGTCTGAAATTTGGCATGGGAACGGGCAGAATCTGGGCTCACTCCGACAACTTCGGCATTGAGTGCCTGAAATTCTGGTAGCAAAGCGGTGAACTCTTGGGCTTGAGCCGTGCAGCCGGGAGTATTGTCTTTGGGATAAAAGTAGAGGACGACCCATTTCTCTTGTAAGTCACTCAAGCTAAAGGGAGATTCGGTCTGAGTAACGGCGTTAAAGGCGGGCGCAAGTTCACCGATTTGAGGAATTTTTGACATTCGGACACAGAAAAGATTGCTATTAAATTATTTAGCAAAATGAGACTTCAACTGACTGATATTCCAGGTTGCGCATCTGAGTGAAATGGACTGTCAAGGTCAATTCGGGCGATCGACTGAAACTCTAAGATGTTTAGGCTGTAACTCGTTTAAATCTTCAACGGGAGCAAATATGCTCGGCAATTCCTCTGCACTAGACATTGCAGTCAGGTTTTACGAGCTGTAAGCTGCCCTGAGAACTCATTGTTTTGCCACGACCCGGCGCGCGTCGTAGCGGCCGGTCTGCATCAGGCGCCCGATGGCGATCACGTCCTGGAAGCCGATGGTCCAGACCGCCTTCTCGCCCACCGGCGGCTCCAGG
>JBCDHF010000550.1:0-2825 GCA_038750375.1 Cyanobacteria bacterium P01_H01_bin.15 | reverse complement strand
GGTTGCTGGCGACGTTACTCCTATCGAAGAAATTGGTTTGGTTGGCGTTAAGGAAATGTATAAATCTTTAGGCACTTCCATTGACGCAGTTGCTGAAAGTGTTCGCTGCATGAAGTCTGTTGCAACCTCTCTGATGTCTACTGAAGATGCTGGCGAAGCAGGTGCCTACTTTGACTTTGTTGTAGCTGGTCTCCTGTAAATATCTGAACTAGCGACAAAATCTTGGTCTTTTCTGAGATTTTGTATTCTCTAGAATCCTCTTGACAACTGCTGTTTTAAGGAAAAAAACAATGCAAGACGCAATTACTTCCGTTATTAATTCTGCAGACGTTCAGGGCAAGTACCTGGATAGTGCTGCTATCGATAAGCTCAAGGGCTATTTTGAGACTGGTGCGCTGCGTGTTCGCGCGGCTAGCATCATTAGTGCGAACGCTGCTGGCATCGTTAAAGAAGCCGTTGCTAAGTCTCTGCTCTACTCCGACGTGACTCGTCCTGGTGGCAACATGTATACCACTCGTCGCTATGCAGCTTGTATCCGTGATTTGGACTACTATTTGCGCTATTCCACCTACGCTATGCTTGCAGGTGACGCATCCATTTTGGATGAGCGCGTGCTTAATGGGTTGAAGGAAACCTATAATTCCTTGGGTGTGCCCATTGGCTCTACTGTTCAAGCAATCCAAGCGATGAAGGAAGTGACGGCTGGTCTAGTCGGTCCTGATGCAGGTAAGGAGATGGGCGTTTACTTTGACTACATCTGCTCCGGCATCAGCTAGGGCTGATGAATTTAGTCAACTAACTTTGTTTAGTTTGTAAATTTGAAGCTCGGGATGTCTGAAGCGAGTGTTTAACTACTTCATGGTTGGTCAGAACGAAGGTTCAATCAAGCGGAGGTATTGAATATTGGCTTAGGGCTCCCGAGTTTTGCGTTTTATATGTTTCTTTGACTCGGAATTCCAGTAATTGTTCGATTTGTCGCGTTCTGGAAATCCTAATTAACCCAAATCAGTACTTGACTGATATTTGGGATTTGAGATGCTTTTTTTTGTATTGCGGCTTACACCTGTTTTCAGCTAGGAGAATAACGACCATGCGCATGTTCAAAATCACGGCCTGTTTCCCGACCCCTAACCAAATCCGTACTCAGCGGGAATTACAAAATACTTATTTCACAAAGCTGGTTCCTTACCAGAATTGGTTTAATGAGCAACAGAGAATCATGAAAATGGGAGGCAAAATTCTCAAGGTTGAGCTTGCAGCGGGCAAGCAAGGTCAAAATACTGGACTTTAGTAATCCCTATTTATGAAAGTTCAAGCGAGAGACCTGTTGCGAAGGGTCTCTTTTTTATTGATTGGTGACAGTTTCTCAGGATGGCGTTTCGTCATGCATAGTTATACGGCTTGCGATCGCAAAGGTGCTGCTTTTTTGAAATCCCGGTAGCTTGAGCCAGATAGCTAAGGATATTTGGCGTGCTGAATCATTGAACTCAAGCTTCATCTAGGTGGCAGTAGACTTTTCGTGCGAGTAGCTATTGCTATAAATTAGTCGTTGACTGGCGCAGGGTCAGGGTGAATTGCGAATGAAAAGAGCTTTAATTTGTGGCGTTTCCGGACAAGATGGTGCGTACCTCGCGAAACTTCTACTAGATAAAGGATACGAAGTGATTGGGACATCTCGGGATGCCCAGGTTTCTAGTTTTGCCAAGCTCAAGTATTTAGGAATTCGTGATCGCATCCGGGTGGAATCGGTGGCACCCCGCGATTTTCGCAGTGTGATTCAAGTCTTGATGAAAGTCGAGCCAGATGAAGTGTATAACTTGGCTGGTCAAAGTTCGGTAGGACTTTCTTTTCAGCAGCCGGTAGAGACTTTGGAGAGCATTGCTTCTGGCACGCTGAATTGGCTAGAAGCCATAAGGTTTACCAATGCGCCGATTCGTTTCTATAACGCGGGTTCAAGTGAATGTTTCGGCGATATTGGTGATCGTGCCGCCGACGAAGAAACGCCCTTCAGACCACGGAGTCCTTATGCAGTAGCTAAGTCCGCCGCTTTTTGGCAAGTCGCCAATTACCGTGAAGCGTATGGGATTTTTGGCTGTTCCGGGATTTTATTTAATCATGAGTCACCCTTGAGACCCCAACGGTTTGTAACTCAAAAAATTGTCGCAGCCGCCTGCCGTATTGCCATGGGTGATAAGATGCCGCTTAAGTTAGGAAATATTTCAATTCAGCGGGATTGGGGCTGGGCACCGGAATATGTCGACGCCATGTATCGAATGCTGCAACATGACGAACCGGATGATTATGTGGTGGCCACCGGTTCTTGTTACAAGCTTGAAGAATTTGTAGAGAGTGCGTTTGCTGCGGTGGGTTTAGATTGGCGGGAGCACGTAGAAACGGACACAAGTTTGCTGCGTCCGACTGATGTTGCGATTAGCCGCGCAGATCCGGGGAAAGCCTGGTCAAAATTGGGCTGGCGAGCTAATTATAAAACGCCTCAGTTAGTAAAAACGATGGTTGAGGCTAGGATGGCTGAGCTGCAAGTGAATTCTTAGTTTCGACAAGACTAACCACTTAAGGCTGCCAAGCGGGGTGGGCAAAAATTGCTGAAATTACCCGGACTCCTCGGAGTTGATTCGAGAGCGGAAGGTGTCCGACGGGAGCGGACAGCTCCCAGGTGAAACCTCCCGGAAAACGGACAAACTCGTCGGTAGAAGTGCGCCAACCAATTTTGTCCCAAAGTTTCGGGTAGTTTTGGCCGAGAGAAAGCCAGAGTTTACGTTGAATCGAAAAGCCAAATTTGTCCCGAGAGTAGAGTCGCCACAGTT